>JBKPCB010000048.1:0-7723 GCA_046727155.1 Candidatus Methylomirabilota bacterium
AGCACTCCCAGCGGATCTTCGCCTCCATTGAGCAGCGACTCGAGAAGCGCGAGCGCTGCCGCGGCGTCCCGCCGCGCCAGGGCCCGCGTCAGCTCGAAGATGCCGTGCAGGCGATGCTCGCCCACCACGGCCCGCACCTCGATCACGCCCACTCGCCGATTCTCGGGGCCGCCAGCGAGCGCGGCCTTTTCGACCTCGCCGAGCAGCTGGGTAAGATCCTCGCCCGACAGCTCCACCAGGAGCGCGGCGGCATCCTCCTCGAGCTCGAAGCCGTCGGCCTGGGCGCGCGCCTTCAGCCAGGAGACGAGCTGCCTCCCGGCCGGCGGCAGCGCCGAGACGATCGCGGTCGCGGGCACGGCCTTGAGCAACCAGTGGGAGGCGTCGAGCGTGTCATCGGCGAGGAGCAGGAGGACTGTGGACGGATTCGGCGACTTGAGATAAGCGGCGATGGGCTCGCCTTGCTTGGCGCTGAGGCTCCCCGCGCCTCTGACGACCACCAGCCGGCGAGCGCCGGACCAGGACAGCATGAGCGCCGACTGCGCGATGGTCTCGGCCCCGGTTTCCCGGGCCTCGAAGACCTCCCGCAAGAGCGCCAGCGCCGAAGGATCCGGCAGCAGCGCGCGCGAGAGCGCGGCGACGGCGTCATCGAGGAGGAGCGGCTCCGGGCCGTGCAGGAGGGCCACCGGCGGCGCCTGTCCTGCCTCCACCGCCCTCAGAAAGCCCGCGTAGTCCACCCGCTAGAACCGGTCCACCACCTGGGTGACGAGCTTGCGGCCGATCTCTACCGCCGCCTGGCGCACCGCGCCCTCCTCGCGGCTGATCGTGTCGGAGACCTGCCCGACGACGCGAAAGTCCGATACTTCGCTGAGCCCTTCCTCGCGCCAGAGCATGGTGTTCTTGCGGACGTCGCGGAACTGGATGTTGAGCACCACACGCAACCGGTACTCGCGCGCATTGAGGCGCTGGTCGAAGGTCAACGGCTCGATGGCATAGCCGACGATCTCGCCATCCAGGATGGCGTCGGCCTGATCCACGGGCACCACCCTGAGCCTGCCGCTATTGACGAAGGCGTTGACGACCGCAGACGTTATCCCGTTCTCGACGGCGGGCTCCTGCGTCTTGTTCCTGAAGACCGGCACCGCCACCGTCTTGATGTGCTCCGGCAGGCTGCCGCGGAAGCCATATCCGCAGCCGGCCAGCAGCGCGGCGGCCAGGGTCAGCAGGAGCAGGCGGCGCGCATTGGCGATCATCTCAGCTCCTCGTCACGATGTTCACGAGCCGGCCGGGCACGACGACGACTTTGGCTACCTGTCGGCCGCTGATCCACGGCTGAACCCTTCCGTCCGCCAGCGCCTTTTCACGGATTTCCGCCTCCGCAGCCGCCACGTCGGCGGTGAGGCGGCTGCGCACCTTGCCGTCCACCTGGACCACGATCTGGATCTCTTCCCGCTGGAGCGCGGTGGGGTCGGCCGCCGGCCACGGCGCTTTGAAGAGGCTCGCCGCATTGCCGAGCGCGGCCCACAGCTCCTCGGTGATGTGCGGGCACACGGGCCCGAGGAGCAGGAGCGTGGTCTCCACCGCTTCGCGGAGGAGCGCCGCGCGCTCGCCGCGCGCCACCACGTCCAACGAGACCCGTTCGAACTCGTGGAGCGCGTTGACCAGCTCCATGACGGTGCTAATGGCCGTGTTGAAGTGAAAGTCGCGCTCGATGTCCGGCGTCACCCGGTGAATCGTCTCGTGGATGGCGCGCCGGAACGCGCGCCCGGCATCGGACAGCGGGGCCGGCGCCACGCGGTCCGCGGCCTGGATCTCCGCCGCGTGGGTATGGATGAAGCGCCAGACGCGGTTGAGGAAGCGGGAGGCGCCTTCCACCCCGCTCTCCTTCCAGTCAAGATCCTTCTCGGGAGGCGCGGCAAAGAGCATGAACAGGCGGGTGGCGTCGGCGCCGAATCGGCGGATCATGTCGTCCGGGTCCACCACATTGCCCTTGGACTTGGACATCTTGGCCCCGTCCTTGATCACCATGCCCTGGGAGAGCAGGGCGCTGAACGGCTCGTCCACCTTGATCAGGTCGAGGTCCCGGAGGACCTTGGTGTAAAAACGCGCATAGAGCAGGTGGAGCACCGCGTGCTCGATGCCGCCGATGTACTGATCCACGGGCATCCAGTACTCCGCCGCCGCACGCTCGAACATCCCCTGCGTGTAGTGCGGCGAGCAGTATCGCAGGAAATACCACGAGGACTCGACGAACGTGTCCATCGTGTCCGTGTCGCGCCGTGCCTTGCCCCCGCACTTGGGGCACGTGGCGTTGACGAAGCCGGGCACGCTGGCGAGCGGTGAGCCGCCCTTGCCGCTGATCTGCACGTCCTGCGGCAGCACGACGGGCAGGTTCTCCTCTCGCTCCGGCACCATGCCGCATGCCGCGCAGTAGAGAATGGGAATTGGCGCGCCCCAGTAGCGTTGGCGGCTGATGCCCCAGTCGCGCAGGCGGTAGTTGATCTTCGCCCGGCCCACGCCCTTGGCCACCAGCCAGTCGATGGCTTTACGCTTGGCCGCCTCGATGCTGAGGCCGTCGAGGAATCCCGAGTTGATCTTCACGCCGTCGCCTGTGTAGGCCTGAATCTCCTCCCACCCGTCCGGCCGCTTCACCGTGGGAATGATTTCCAGGCCGTGCTGCTTGGCGAAGTCCCAGTCGCGCTGGTCCTCGGCGGGAACGGCCATGATCGCTCCCGTGCCATAGCCCATGAGCACGTAGTCGGCCAGGAACAGCGGGATCTCTCTGCCGGTGAACGGGTTCACCGCCCGGGCGGCAAGCCGGAGCCCGCGCTTGGGCCGGTCGGCCGCGAGCCGCTCGATCTCGGACTCGAGGGCCACCTCCCGCCTGAAAGCCGCGACCGTGCGCCGCTCATCCGGATCCGTGACCAGCTTGTCCACGAGCGGGTGCTCGGGGGCCAGCACGGCGTAGGTCATGCCGAAGGACGTGTCGGGGCGCGTGGTGAAGATCGTGATCCTGAGGGCGTCGCGGCCCGCGACGGGCAGATCGAACTCGGCCCCCTCGCTGCGGCCGATCCAGTTGCGCTGCATTGTCAACACGCGCTCGGGCCAGCCGGGCAGCCGGTCGCACCAGGCCAGCAGCTCGTCGGCGTAGCTGGTGATCCGGAAGAACCAGCCCTCGATCTCCTTGACCTCCACGACCGAATCACAGCGCCAGCAGCGGCCCGCCTCCACCTGCTCGTTGGCGAGGATGGTCTGGCACGACGGGCACCAGTTCACGCGCGAGCGCTCCTTGTACGCCAGCCCGCGCTCGAACATCCGAATGAAGATGAGCTGCTCCCACCGGTAGTAGCTCGGGTCGCAGGTGGCGAACTCGCGGTCCCAGTCATAGGACATGCCCAGGCGCCGCAGCTGCGTCTTCATGTTCTTGATGTTCTCGTAGGTCCAGACGGCGGGGTGGACGCCGTTGTCGATCGCCGCGTTTTCGGCCGGCAGCCCGAAGGCGTCCCAGCCCATGGGGTGGAGGACATTGAATCCCCTCATCCACTTGAAGCGCGCGAGCAGGTCGCCGATGGTGTAGACGCGCACGTGGCCCATGTGGATCCGCCCGGACGGGTACGGAAACATCTCGAGGCAGTAGTACTTGGGGCGGCCGGGATCCTCGGCGGCCTTGAACTGCTTGGATTCTTCCCAGACCTTCTGCCACTTGGGTTCGATCTCGCGAAATGGGTAACGGTCCAGGCGGTCGTCAGGCGGCATATTGGGCTGAATTTTACGACACTTAGGCGGGGGAGGCAAGAAACGTCCCCCCGGGGGCGGCGGGGCCGCCCCCGGGAGAGGAATTGGCTCCTACTTCATCTTCAGCTGGAGGTTGATAGCCGCGGCGGCCTCCTGCGCCTTCTTGATCGAGTCGGCATGCTTACCCGCGTCGTGCAGCGACTTGGCCTCGGCGGCCAGCGACTGCGCCTTCTTGGAGGCGTCGTCGGTCTTGCCGGCGGTCGCATCCTGGATCTGCTTGATCAGCAGCGGGCACTGATTTGCCAGCACCGGCCCGGCCAGCAGAGCCACCATCGCGAGAGCCATTACGAATGTCTTCATAGGTTCTCACCTCCTTTCGCAGGGTTTTCCGTCTTCGCTAACTGCCCGGCCCGCCGGAAGGTTCCCCGTCGCTGCCGGGCGGATGAAAGAAATCGTAAATGCGCTGGGCGAGCTTGGGCGTGACCTTCGGCACCGACGCCAGCTCGGCTACAGAGGCCTGGCGCACGCCCTTGGCCGAGCCCAGCGTCCGCAGGAGGCTCGTCCGAAGCGCCGGTCCCACGCCGGGAATCTGGTCCAGCACGGATGCGATGGCGCGCCGGCTTCGCAGTTTCTTGTGGTAGGTGATCGCGAAGCGGTGGGCCTCGTCGCGCATCTTCTGGAGCGCCTGCAGCGCCGGCGAGCCCATGTCCAGGACCAGCGGCTGCAGCCGCTCGGGCAGATACACTTCTTCCGCGCGCTTTGCCAGGGCAGCGATCGGGAGGTAGTCGAGCCCGATCGCTTCCAGCGCCTTGATGCCCGCGTTGAGCTGGCCGCGGCCGCCGTCGAGCACGATGAGGTCGGGCAGGACGCCCTCGGTCTCCAGTGCCTTGCCGTAGCGCCGGCCGAGCACTTCCTGCATGGAGGCAAAGTCGTCGGTGCCCGTCACGGTGCGTATCTTATATCGCTTGTACTCGTCGTGTTTCATGTCCCCATCCACCCACACGACCATTGAGGCGACGGTCTCGTGCCCCTGGATCGTCGAGATGTCGAACGCCTCGACGCGGTGGGGCAGCTCGGGCAGGCTCAGCGCGCGCTGGAGATCCTCGAGCACCACCTGCTGGCGGTTGCCGCGCGAGAGCAGATGGCTCTGGAGCGCCAGCGCGGCGTTCTCCTCCGCCATCGCGACCAGCTCGCGCCTGCGGCCCCGCTGGGGCGCCAGCAGCTCGACCCGGCCGCCCCGCCGCTGGCTCAGCCACTCCGCGGTGAGCTCGGCCTCCGGCAGCGCCTCGGACAGCACGATCTCCGGTGGCGGCGTCACATCGCGCACGTAGAACTGACGCACGAAGGCGGAGAGAATGTCCCCGTCGGTCCAACCCGCGACCCGCTCGAAGAAAAAGGACTCGCGCCCCAGCAGCCGGCCTTTGCGCACGAAGAAGAGCTGGACGCAGGCCTCCGAGCCCTGGCGCACCACGCCCACGATGTCGGCGTCGGCCTCGTCGGTAGAGATCATCTGCTGGCGCTCCCGGACCGTGTTCAGCGCCTGGATGCGGTCGCGCAGCGCGGCGGCGCGCTCGAACTTCGTCTCCTCGGCCGCCGTCTCCATCTCCCGGGTGAGATCAGCGGCGAGGTCGTCGTTTCGTCCCTCGAGGAAGCGCTCCACCTCCCGGACGGTCTTCGAGTACCCCTCCCGCGTTTCCCATCCCGTGCAGGGAGCATTGCAGCGGTGGATGTAGTACTGCAGGCACGGCCTCGGCAGCCCTCCGTCGATCTTGATCCGGCAGGTGCGCAGCGGGAAGAGCTGGCGGACGAGGCGCAGGGTCTCGCGCATCGCCGTGGCCGGGTAGAACGGACCGAAGTAGGCCGCGCCGTCGGGCTGAACCCGCCGCGCGACGACCAGCCGGGGAAAGTCCTCGTTGGTGGTGAGCTTGAGGAATGGATAGTGCTTGTCGTCACGCAGGATGATGTTGTAGCGCGGGCGGTGCTTCTTGACGAGCGTGGACTCGAGGATCATCGCCTCGAGCTCATTGGAGGTCACGATGTACTCGAGATCGCGGATCTGCGCGACCAGGGCGTCGGTCTTGGGGTCGCGGGCCCGGGAGTCCTGGAAGTAGGAGCGCACCCGGCTCCGCAGCGAGGCGGCCTTGCCGATATAGATGATCTGCGCCTTGGTGTCCTTATAGAGGTAGACGCCGGGGCGATCCGGCACCTGTGCGATCTTCTCCTGCAGCTTCACCGCCACCCTTCCCCCCTTCAGCCCGCCCTCAGCAGAGTGAGGGCGAGCAGCGCCAGCGCAAGGCCTGCCGGCACCAGCACGCTCCACCGGAGCGCCCGCTCCACGCGCCGCAGCGCGGGCGGCCGGGGCTGGCTTGGCCGCGGCGGATTTACCCAGGCCAGCAGCTTGGAAAGCACGAACAGCGCGGCGGACAGCACCACGAAGGCGATCAGCGCCCATTTGATCAACATGGCCTCAGCGTACTCCGAGGTCGATCCTCTTGAGTGCCTTGATGCGGTCGCGCAGCTCGGCGGCGCGCTCGAAGTCCAGCCGCTTGGCGGCCTCCTTCATGGCGGCCTCCAGCTCGGCCACGTGGGCGGCCAGTGCCGCGGCGCTCTCCCACCGGGCCTCGGGCTCCCGCACAGCCTCGACCGTGTAGTAGTCGCGCTCCGGCACGCTCTCGAGCAGGTCGCGGATGGACTTGCGGATGGATTCGGGCGTGATGTTGTGGGCGCGGTTGTACTCCTCCTGGACCACCCGCCGCCGCTCGGTCTCGGCGAGTGCCTCCTTCATGGAGCCCGTGACCGCGTCGGCATACATGATCACCTCGCCATTGACGTGGCGCGCCGCCCGCCCGGCCGTCTGGATCAGCGAGGTCGCCGACCGGAGATAGCCCTCCTTGTCGGCATCGAGGATCGCAACGAGGGAGACCTCGGGGAGATCGAGCCCCTCGCGGAGCAGGTTGATGCCGATGAGGGCGTCGAACTTGCCCAGCCGCAGATCGCGGATCACCGCGACGCGCTCGAGCGTGTCGATGTCCGAGTGCAGGTAGCGCACGCGCAATCCGTTCTGCTGATAGTACTCGGTCAGGTCCTCCGCCATTCGCTTTGTCAGCGTGGTGATCAGCACGCGCTCATCGCGCTCCGCCCGCGCGCGCACCTCGGCCATCAGATCGTCCACCTGGGCGCCGGCCGGCCGCACGGTGATCTTCGGATCCATGAGGCCCGTCGGACGGATGATCTGCTCCGCCACCGAGCCGCCCTCCCAGGGCCGTCCGGGGCCGGCGCGCTCGGCCCCCGCCGCGTCCAGCTCGTAGGGCCCGGGCGTGGCCGAGACGTAGAGCGTCTGGGGGACCAGGCGCGTGAACTCCTCGAAGGTGAGCGGCCGGTTGTCGAACGCCGACGGCAGCCGGAATCCGTATTCGACGAGCGCTTCCTTGCGCGAGCGGTCCCCGGGATACATCCCCCGAACCTGGGGAACGGTGACGTGGGACTCGTCGATGATGACGAGAGTGTCTTTGGGCAGGTAGTCCATCAGCGTCGGCGGATTCTGCCCCGGCTTGCGGCCCGACAGGTGGCGCGAGTAGTTTTCGACGCCGTGACAGTAACCGATCTCCCGGAGCATCTCCATGTCGAAGAGCGTCCGCTGCTCCAGGCGTTGCGCCTCCAGCAGCCGGCCGCGCCCGCGCAGGTAGCGCAGCCGCTCGCCAAGCTCCTCCTGGATGCCCTGGAGCGCCCGCTCGAGCTGCGCCGCCGGCGTGACGTAATGGCTGGCGGGATAGACGCGCGCCTCCTCGACGACGCCCGTCGTCGTCCCGCGCAGGGGATCCAGCGTCATCAGCCGCTCCACGCTGTCACCCCAGAACTCCACGCGCAGCGCCTCGCCTTCCGCCGCCGCGGGGAACACCTCCACCACGTCACCCCGCACCCGGAACGTCCCGCGCCGGAAATCGTAGTCGTTGCGCTCGTACTGGACCGCGACGAGCGCCCGGATGAGCGC
>JBKPCB010000049.1:0-7256 GCA_046727155.1 Candidatus Methylomirabilota bacterium
GAACAATGCCACGCGAGTCAAGGACTGGTACGACCCCGTCGGCATCCACATCATGCCGGGGGAGACGCTCCGCTGGATCCTGGACGAAGACGTGCACGCCACCGCGGCCTACCATCCGAAGAACGCCATGCATTCGCTGCGGATCCCCGATGGCGCCACGCCGTGGGATTCTGGGCTGATGTCCACCAAGGGCCAGCACTTCGACGTTACCCTCACCGTCGAGGGCGTATACGACTACTTCTGCCTGCCGCACGAGAACGACGGCATGGTGGGACGCATCATCGTGGGCAAGCCGAGTGGCCCCGGAACCCTGCCCTTCGATTATTTCAAGGGCAAGCCGGGCACGGCCGGCTGGCTTCCCGTCCCCATGCCCGCGCGCAAGATGTTCCCGAGCGTGCAACAGATTATGGCCCAGATGATCGTCCACTACCGCGCCTGACGCAAGCGGCCATGCTCGAGCGAGTGGACCGGGTGCAACTGGTGGTCAAGGACCGCAAGGCGGCGGTCAGGACGTTCCGCGATGTTCTCGGCGCTGAAGCGGTCTCCGAATCAGAGAGCGCGCACCTCGCGGCGCTCAGGACCGTGCTGGCCCTGGGGGAGAGCGAAGTCGAGCTCTGCGAGCCTGCGGGCGCGGGGCCCGCGCGCGTCCACCTCGAGCGTTGGGGCGAAGGGCTCATGACGGCGGGTTTCGCGGTCGCCGATCCGGACGCTCTTCGTCAGCGCTGGAAGGCCGCGGGCGCGCCATTCACTCAGGATGGGGAGCAGAGTTATCTGGCCGGCTCGGAGACCGCGGGCATGCCCGTGGTGATCTCCCCGCTGAAACAGCGGCGGCGCGTTGGGTTGGCCACGCATCTCTACGAGGTGACCAATACAATACTCTCCGACTGGGGTGTGGCGGCCGGCCGGTATGCGCGGCTGTTCGGCCTCGACCCTACCCGCTTCTCGCCGATCAAGAGCGAGCGCTTTGGCTATGTGGGCACTCTTACGCTCTTCGATCCGCCGCGCCGGCTGGATCGCATCGAGATCTCCCAGGTGATCGGCCCCGCCAGCGCCATGGGCCGCTGGGTCGCCAGGCGTGGCGACTCGCTCTACATGTGCTATGTCGAAACCGACGACGTGCCCGCCATCATCGGGCGCCTCACCGCGCGCGGGGCGCGCTTCACCCCGCGGGGGGCCGACGCGTCTACGGAGCGCGACGGGCTCTGGATACACCCGAGCGCGCTCTGCGGCCTGCTGCTGGGCGTGTCGCGGACGTCGGTGGCGTGGGAGTGGTCGGGGCGGCCCGAGCTGGTGGCCTAACGGATACCGCAGGACGAGGTCAGCCCGACCGCCGCCTGGCGCAACGGTGCCGCCGCGGACAGTAGCCAGGCCAGGCTGCTGTAGTACAGCGCCCTCCCGAGCTCGTGCAGGTCTCCATGGGAGTCCACGGGGAGGGACACGCCGTGGCTGACCAGGTAGAAGACCGCCCCGAGCTGCAGCAGGCGATGGAGTGGGCCGAGCGTCTTCATGTGCCCACTATGACGACCGCTCGGAGGCCCGCGTTTACACTCGGCGCCCTTCCTTATATACAGGACGCGCGCTCCTCTCCTGTAAACGGGCCTCCCTGGCTTGCCGTCTCCCAGGCTAGCAGGCAGTCAACCCCGGGGCCCTCAGCCGGGCCCGATCACGGTAAGGAGACGGACCATGAAGCTCAACGGCTCGGTGCACATCGCGCGGAACCGGGACTTGTCCTTTTCGCTCGCCTACGCGCCTCTCGGCGTCTCGAGCCGCAGCCGCCCGGTGCGGGTCTTCGATCGCCGAAAGGAGCTGGGCGACTTCCTGGCCTCGGAGCTCAAGATCGGCAACCGGGACATCAACGTGGCTCTGGGCGCGCTGTTCCGCAACGGCAGCTACGCGATCTGGGACGTGTGGCTCACGGAAGAAGAGATCGCGCGGCTCGGGCTCGGGCCCGTCTGGTCCATTCACTCCGCGCCGGGCACCGTGTCCTACCATCCCGCTCTCGCCTAGCGGGCTAAGCCGGGCGGCTCGGCCGACGGTGGGGCCGGACCGCTCTCACCGGAACCGTATCTTCTGCGTATCGCTGTGGCAGTGAACCGCACTCTCGTGGCCCGTGAGGAGCGGGCGCAGAGGGTCACAACGCAGCGTGTTCCGGGTGAGAGCGGTCCGGCCCCACCGGGCGGATCCTCCACGAGCCTCCCGCTCAGGCCAGGGCCTCCATTGCTTGACAGCGGTGTCATCCCCGGCTAGCGTCCGTGGGATGAGCGCGGCGATCATCACAGCCGGCGAGCTCAACGCGCTGCTCGAGCGTAGCGTGCCCGTCGCGCTCCTGGACCTCCGAGAGCGGGGCGCCTTCGAGCGCGGCCATATCTTCCGCGCGACACCTCTTCCCCGACGGCTTCTCGAATCCCGCCTGCCGGCTCTGATCACCTGCCCTCGCACCCCGATTGTCCTCTGCGATGCCGATGGCTCGCTGTCGGCGCTGGCGGCGCCCACGCTGTCCCAGATGGGCTATAGCGACGTGAGAAGCCTGGCGGGCGGGATGGCCGGCTGGCGCGGCCGCCATGCCGGAGACGGCGGCCGGCCAACGGTCCAGGGCCTGAACGTCCCGAGCAAGGTCTTCGGAGAGCGGGTGCTGCACGAGCTCAAGACGCCCGAGATCTCGCCCAAAGATCTCGAGACGCGCATGGCGGCCCGCGAAGACCTGCTGATCGTGGACGCCCGGACTCCCGAGGAGTACTCGCGTGGCTGCATCCCGGGAGCCTGGAGCGTGCCGGGCGGCGAGCTGGTGCTGCGCATCGGCGAGCTGATCCAGCGGCCCGAGACGACCATCGTGGTCCATTGCGGCGGACGCACGCGCTCCTACCTGGGCGCCGAATCGCTCCGGCGCATGGGACTTCCGAATCCCATCGTGGCCGTGCGCAATGGGACGATGGGCTGGACCCTGGCGGGACTCGAGCTCGAGCGCGGGGCAGCCCGCTGGGCGCCGCCGGTATCGGCGAAGAGCCGCACGCTCGCCTCGATGGCCGCCAAGCGCGTCGCCGCAGAGGAGGGTGTGCCCTTTCTCGCGCCCGAAGAAGTCCGCCAGCGGTGGGAGCGGCGCGAGGCGGAGAATGTCTGCCTCTTCGATGTGCGCACCTCCGAGGAGTACGCGGCGGGGCACGTGAAGGGCGCCGTGTGGGCGCCCGGCGGGCAGCTTGTCCAGGCCACCGACGAGTACATCGCCGTGAGCGCGGCCTCGATCGTGCTGATCTGCGACGGCTTCGTGCGATCGGCCATGACGGCCGCGTGGCTGAGGCGCATGGGTCTCAGCGGGGTCGCGGTGCTGGCGGGCGGGCTGGCGGCCTGGAAGCAGTCGCGGGGCGCGGTGGAGACGGGGCGGCCGACAGAGACGCCCTGGGGGTACGAGGCCGCCCGTGCAGCCACGGCGCGGGTCGCTCCGGCCGACTCGCTCGGAGACGCGCTGGTGCTCAATGTGGATCCAAGCGATGTCTATGCGCGGGGCCATGTCCCGGGAGCCGGTTGGGTGTGCCGCAGCCGCCTCGAGCCGAGCATCGTCGGGATCGCGTCCGACAGGCGGCAGCCGATCGTCGTCACCTGCGCCGACGGCCTGCAGTCCACCCTGGCCGCCGCCTCGCTGGCGGGGCTCGGCTACACGGCGGCGCGGGTGCTCGACGGCGGGACGCGGGCTTGGGTCGAGGCCGGACTCCCCGTGGAGAGCGGCTTGACGCGCCCGCTCGACCAGGTGGACGATGTCGTTCTGAAGCCCTACGACAGGGGGCGCGCGGCCATGGAGGCCTACCTCCGCTGGGAGGAGGCGCTGGATGCCCAAGGCCGCAGCCCCCACACCCTGCTGCCGGAGACTGAGCCGCGCCCATGACTGCTCCGCTGCCTGCGGTAGTGAGCACCGAGTGGTTGGCCGCCCACCTGGGCGAGCCTGACCTGCGCGTGCTCGACGCGACGTGGTACCTGCCCCATCTCAAGCGGGACGCACAGGCCGAGCATGCCGAGCGCCACATCCCGGGCTCCGTCTACTTCGACATCGACGCCATCTCGGATCACGATTCCCGGCTGCCCCATATGCTGCCCGATCCCGAGACCTTCGCGCGCGCCGCAGGCGCTCTCGGCATCGGCAGCGGGGACCGCGTCGTGGCTTATGGGGGGCGCGGCATGATCGCCTCGGCCCGGGCGTGGTGGATGTTCCGCGTCTTCGGCCACGAGCAGGCGGCCGTGCTCGATGGCGGCCTCGCCAAATGGCGCGCCGAAGGTCGTCCGCTCGAAGCGGGCGCGCCCGCGCCGTCCGCACGGCGGTTCACGGCGGTGTTTCGGAAAGAGCTGGTGGCCGACCTCGATCGCGTGCGTTCGACGCTCGAGGCGCCGCGCGAGCAGCTGGTCGATGCGCGCTCCCACGGTCGCTTCGTCGGCACCGAGCCCGAGCCGCGGCCGGGGCTGCGCTCCGGCCATATCCCCGGCAGCCTCAGCCTGCCCTACGATCGCCTCTTCGGGAAGGAGGACGACACGCTGCTTCCTCCCGACGGGCTGCGCGCGGCGTTCGGCCGAGCGGGCCTCGATCTCAAGCGCCCCGTCGTCGCCACGTGCGGCTCGGGGGTGACCGCCGCGGTATTGACGCTCGGGCTATACTTGCTCGGGCGTGGGGACACGGCCGTCTACGACGGCTCGTGGAGCGAGTGGGGCGGCAGGTTGGACACGCCGGTCGAGACGGAGGAGGTTACGGATGGCCACTGAGACCTATACCCTCGAGCACTTCATCGCTGACCTGGACCGGATCACGCAGCGCGAGGAGTCGGGGACCGCGATCACCGAGCAGGCGGCCCCGCTGCTGGCCCGCCTCGTCAAAAGCCCGGAGGCGATCCCGGCGCAGTACCGCCGCCGCGCCCCCGACGGCGGGCGCGGGCGCTACATGCTGCACCGGGCGCCCAAGTTCAACGTCACCGCGGTGGTCTGGCGGCCGGGCGACACCGCAGGCGCCCACAACCACGAGACCTGGGGCGTGATCGGCGTGATCGACAACGAGATCGAGGAGACGCGCTACCGCGTGTCGGAGAATCCGGGCGCCCGCGCCACGCTCGAGGTCACGCGCGTGCAGCGCCACGGACCGGGCGCCGTCTCGCGCCTCGTGCCCGGCGACGAGGTCCACGCGATGCACAACCCGACGGCGCGCGACACCGTCGAGATCCACGTCTACGGCAGGGACCTCTACGGCCTCCAGCGCAAGACCTGGGCCGCCGACGGCACGGTCACGCCGCTCGTGAGCCCCAAATACAGCAACTGCTGATCCACACCCATAACATCGAGGAGGAGCGAAGGCTATGTCGACAGCAACGGCCATGTCATTGAGACTCGGAGACACCGCTCCAGACTTCACGGCCGACACCACCATGGGCCCGGTCCGCTTCCACGAGTGGGCCGGCAAGAGCTGGGTGGTCCTCTTCTCCCACCCGCGCGATTTCACGCCCGTCTGCACCACCGAGCTGGGCTACGTGGCCCGGCTCAAGGGCGAGTTCGACAAGCGCAACGTCAAGTGCATCGGAATCAGCATCGATCCGGTGGATTCGCACAAGGGCTGGATGAAGGACATCAAGGAGACGCAGGGCTACGAGCCCAACTTCCCGATCATCGCCGATCCGGAGCGGAAGGTGGCCAACACCTACGGGATGATGCATCCGGCGCACGACGAGGTGTACACGGTGCGCACGGTGTTCGTGATCGACCCGAACAAGAAGATCCGGCTGATGATCACCTACCCCCAGACGACGGGGCGCAATTTCGACGAGATTCTGAGAGTGATCGACTCGCTGCAGCTCACCGACGCCCACAAGGTGGCCACGCCCGTCAACTGGAAGCAGGGCGAGGACGTGATCATCGTGCCGGCGGTGACCGACGAGGAAGCCAAGACCCGGTTCCCGAAGGGCTGGAAGGCGCTCAAGCCCTATCTCCGCCTCACGCCCCAGCCCAAGTAGCGCTCAGCGGGCTCCGTACCCGGACGGGAGGACCGCGCGTGTGGCCTCGAAGGCCTCGCGCGCGACCTCCCCGGGCGGGCGCTTCCACGCCTCGGGGTTCGGCGCCTCGTAGCTCACGTCCCCCGCATAGCCCGCGGCTCCGAGCCGCGCGAAGAACTCCCTGAACGGCACGCATCCTCGCCCCGGCGGAAGACGATCCGTGAACTTTCCCGGCTCGAGCCCGCTGCGCGGCACGTCGCTGTACTGGACATAGAAGATCTCGCCTGCCCCGAGCTCGTCCAGGTCGCGCGGTGCGCCGCCGCTGCGTTGAAGATGATAGGCGTCCAGCAGGAGGCCGCAGTGGGGATGGCCCGCGAGGCCGAGCAGCTCGCGCGCTTTGGCGAGGGTATTGAGCTGCTCCGCCTGGGAATTGAACTCCAGCGCAAGCTTCACGCCGTGCCGCGCGGCGATGTCCCCGACCTCGCGGAGACTCTGGACGGCCTCGCGAAGGTCACCCCGCCCCTTGTTCACCGGGCTCATGACCCGCGGGCAGCCGAGCGCGGCCGCCCGCTCGCACTGCTCACCAAAGACCGAAAGCAGCCGCTTCCGGTCGGCGCCCGTCGCCCACATCCAGCCGAGCTCGACTCCCACGCATGCCACCGGTAGCCCGCTCGCTCGCACGAGGTCCATGACCGCTCCGGCAGATTGGCCCGCCTCCGCGGCCCGGGTGAAATCGACCCGCCTCAGCTCCACCGCCTCCCAGCCGGCCTCGCGTGCGGCGCCGAGCGTATCGGCGAGGGGGGTGCTGTCGAGCGTCCAGGTGTGCAGCGCCAGACGGAAGCGGGCGGGGCTCATGCGCGATGTCAATTGATCCGCTTCGCCTTGCCCTTCCACTCCTTGTCGCGCAGGACGAACTTCTGGACCTTGCCCGTCGAAGTCTTGGGCAGGTCGCCGAACTCCACGGCGGCGGGGGCCTTGAAGTGGGCGATGTGCCGACGGCAGAACTCGATGACCTCCGCCTCGGTGGCCTTCGTGCCGGGCTTGAGCGTGACAAAGGCCTTGGGCCGCTCGCCCCACTTCTCGTCCGGAATCGCCACCACCGCGCACTCGAGGACGGCCGGGTGCTTGGCCACGCACTGCTCTACCTCGATGGTCGAGATGTTCTCGCCGCCGGAGATGATCACGTCCTTGGCGCGATCGCGAAGCTCGACATAGCCGTTGGGGTGCATCACGCCGACGTCGCCGGTCCGGAACCAGCCGTCGACAGCCGCGCTCGCGGTCGCTTCCGGATCCTTGAAG
>JBKPCB010000050.1:0-5912 GCA_046727155.1 Candidatus Methylomirabilota bacterium
GTGCAGGCGCCAGGGGCCGGACCTCGGTTGGCGCGGCGGCGGCGGGCCGAATCGGCGTTGGGGTCGCGGGCTTGACCGGCGGCGCGGGCGGAGCCGGAGCGGGCGGCGCCGGCGCGGCAACCGGTGGCGGGCTCTCGGGCGCGGCGATCGGTGCGGCCGACGGACGGAAAATCGTGGCCGCCGGTTTGATCAACTCGGCCGGCGCGGGTTCGGGCTCGATCCGGGCGATCTTGGCTCCGGCTTTCTTCGGCTTGGCGGCGCCTTCCCCCTTCTTCCGGGCCGGCGCGGGAGCCGGCTCGCCTTCGGCCGCGACTTTCTTGGGCCGCGAGACGCGCTTGGGCTTCGCCTCCGCCGGAAGCTCACGGCCGCGGCCGAGCTTGACGCGAAGCTCATTGGCCGTCGCCACCGGTAGCGGACTCATGGCCCGCATGCCCTTAAGGCCCATGCCCTCGAGCGCGACCAGCAGGTCCTTGCTGGTGACGCCCAATTCCTTCGCCAAGTCGATGACCTTTACCCGTGCCGCCACTTCCCGTTACCTCCTCTGCCAGGATGCCAGGATCACCGCCGGGCTCTCCCGTGGCGGCTCGCTTGCGAGCTTGAACGCGTGCGCGAGCCGGCCAGTCTGGAGCGCCTTGGCGAGACAATCGATCGTAGGGCACGTGTATGCGCCCCGCCCCGATGCCCCGCCGTCACCATCCACTTTCACCCGCCCGTTTCCATCCCGCACCAGCCTCAGCAGCGCCGCCTTGGGCCGTACTTCGCGGCAGCCGATGCAGGTCCGCTGGGGCTCCCCCCTCACTCAGCCGGCGCCCGCGCAGCGTTCTCCGGCGGGGCGCCGCTTTCGCCGGCTGACGCGTGGCCGTCCTCCTCGCCGCGATCCTCGACGAAGGCTTCGGATTCGACGCCGCCGATCTCTTCGGAGGCCACAGCCACCGGATGCTCTGCCAGCCAGGTCTCGGCGGCCTCGATGATGGCCGCGGCTTTCTTCTCGCCAACGCCGGGAACCTGCTCGAGCGCTTCCATGCCGGCGCGCACGATCCGCGCGGGCGAGAAGAGCCCGGCCTCGACCAGCTTCTCCTGCATCTGGGCGCCGACTCCCGGCAGCTCGGCCAGCGCCGATTTTCCCTGGACCAGCTCTTCTTCCTCGCGACGCCGCTCTTCCTCGACCTCGCTCTCGCTCTTGATGTCCACGCGGAAGCCGGTGAGCTTGGCCGCCAGCCGCGCGTTCTGTCCCTTCTTGCCAATGGCCAGCGAGAGCTGGTTATCGGGCACGATGACCAGCACCGAGGGCTGCTCGGTCTCGTTCCCACCCTCGTCGGCTCCCGCCGGCTCCGACAGGGTCACCGAGCTCACCTTGGCCGGCGACAGCGCCCGGGCCACGAAGGTCGACGAGTCGGCCGACCATTCGACGATGTCGATCTTCTCTCCGCGCAGCTCGCGGCTGATCACCTGGATGCGGGTGCCCCGCAGGCCCACGCAGGCGCCGATGGGATCGACGTCGCGTTTGGACGAAGCGACGGCAACCTTCGCCCGCTCCCCGGGCTCGCGCGCGGCCCCTTTGACCTGCACGATCCCCTCGGCGATCTCCGGGATCTCGCTCTCGAACAGCCGGACGAGAAATCCCGGGTGGGTGCGCGACAAGAGGATCTGTGGGCCCTTGGCGGTCTTCTTGACCTCGAGCACGTAGGCCCGGACGCGGTCGCCCGGGTTATAGCGCTCTCCCGGCAGCTGCTCGCGTTCCGTGATCACCGACTCGGCTTTGCCGAGCTCGACGATCACGTTGCGCTTCTCGATGCGGTGCACCGTCCCGCGGATGATCTTGCCTTCTTTGTCGATGAACTCGGAGTAGACGGCGTCCCGCTCCGCGTCGCGCACGCGCTGGAGGATCACCTGCTTGGCGGTCTGGGCCGCGATCCGGCCGAATTCCTGAGGGGGCAACTCCATCTCGAGCTCGTCATCGAGCTGGGCCTCGCCGTTGAGGCGGCGGGCCTCCTCGAGGCTAAGCTCGAGCTTACGGTCGGTGACCACCTGGACGACCTTCTTGCGCGCGAAGACCCGGAGCGCGCCCGTGTGCCGGTCCAGCTCCATGCGGACATTGTCCGCCAGACCCATTGTTTTCTTGGACGCCGAGAGCAGGGCAGACTCCACCGCCTCGAAGAGGACCTCCTTGTCGATCCCCTTCTCGTTGGCCATCTGCCCGATGACGTACATCAGCTCTTTGTTCATAGATCGTCCCGCTCACTTCCGCCCCGCGGTCCGCGGCCGCCCGAGCCCCGGGTCCAGCCGCGCCTTGGTCACGAGCTGGCGCGGCACCTCGCGCGTCGCGCCGCCGTCCTCCGCCAGGGTGAGGTGGCTCACTGTCACCGCCGCCAGTCGCCCCACGAACTCCGTGCGGGAGTCCACCGGCTCGCGTACCCAGCAGCGAACCTCGCGGCCCACCGCCCACGCGAACTCCCGGTCCTTCTTGAGCTCGCGGTCCAGTCCGGGAGAAGAAACCTCGAGGTCATAGGCCGGCTCGATGAGGCCCGAGACATCGAGCACATCGCCCGCCTCCCGGCTAAAGGCCTGGCAGTCCCCGACGCTCACGCCTCCAGTCTTGTCCACGAAGAACCGGAGCACCCAGCGCCTCCCTTCCCGGCGCCACTCGACATCCACCAGTCCAAGTCCGTGAGAGGCCAGCACCGGGGCCACGGCCGCTTCGACCTTGCTCAGCCACGCCTCCCCGTCCATTGACCTGACTCTCCCAGAAAAAAAAGTGGGCAGCGCCCACTTTTGTCAAAACTTTAGCATACGTAGGGCCCACCCGCAAGGCTCTCTAGCGCATGGAATGAAGTGCCTCGATGGCTTTGACCGCAGACAGCACCTCGCCCTTGGCCACCTTCCGGTCGGTCCGCGTGGCGCGGTCTCGGACTTCCACGACGCCTTCCTTGATCAGGGCATTCCCCACCGTCACCCGGACAGGGATGCCGACCAAGTCCGCGTCCTTGAACTTGACGCCGGCGCGCTCGTCGCGATCGTCCATGAGAACGTCCAGGCCGGCCGCCTCAAGCCCTCGGTAGATCTCCTCGGCCGCAGCCATCTGAACGGCATCCTTCACCGCCACCGGGACGACGTGGACCTGGAATGGCGCGATGGTCCAGGGCCACACGATGCCGTCGGCGTCGTGCCGCTGTTCGACGGCGGCGGCGGCGATCCGCGCCGGGCCGATGCCGTAGGAGCCCATGACCACCGGCTTCTGCTGCCCCTGCTCGTCGAGGTAGACCGCGTTGAGGGCCGCAGAGTATTTGGTGCCGAGCTTGAAGATATTGCCCACCTCGATCACGCGCTCCACGCGGAGCGGCTTGCCGCACGTCGGGCAGCCCTCCCCCGGCAGGACCACCTGGAGATCGGCGAACTCGCAGTTGAAATCCTTGCCTGGGGTGATTCCTGTGATGTGGAAGCCCTCCCGGTTGCCGCCGACGACATAGCTGCCCTGACCGAGGCACTCGTCGGCGAGAATGCGCTTCACACCTTGCGCCGCCATCGGGCCCACCGAGCCCGGCGCCACGCCCAATGCGTTTCGGACTTCCTCGGGATGGGCGGGACGCGCCTCGGCGCGGAGCGCGCGGGCAAGCTTGCGCTCGTGGAGCGCGTGGTCGCCGCGCACGAGCGCGAGCACCGGCCCCGACTCGGTCATGAAGACGAGCGACTTGATCGTCAGCTCGGGGCCGATCTTCAGCAGCGCGGACACCTCGGCGATGGTCCGCGCCTCGGGTGTCGCCACGTCCTCGCGCTTCCAGCCGGGAGCGGGCGGCGTCTTGGGCACGCCGCGGGCCAGCTCGACGTTGGCCGCATAGCCGCAGCCGTCGCAGAGGGCCACCTCATCCTCGCCGGCGGCGCTCGGGGCCATGAACTCATGGGAGCCCGAGCCGCCCATCATGCCCGGGTCGGACTGGACCACCACATACGTGAGACCGCAGCGATCGAAGATGCGGCAGTAGGCTTCTTTGTGGGCGTTGTACGAGACCTCGAGTGCCGCCGCGTCCGGATCCAGGGTGTAGGAGTCCTTCATGAGGAATTCCCGCGTGCGCAGCACACCGGAGCGGGGGCGCGCTTCGTCGCGCTCCTTCGTCTGGATCTGGTACCAGATCTGCGGCAGGTCCCGGTAGGAGCGGATCTCGCGCGCGGCGACCCAGGCGACGACCTCTTCATGGGTCATGCCCAGGCACATGTCACGCCCGTTTCGGTCCTTGAGCCGGAACATCTCGCCGCCGATGGCGTCCCAGCGACCCGACTGCTGCCAGATCTCGGCCGGGTGCAGCACCGGCATGGTGATCTCCTGGCCGCCGATCCGGTTCATCTCTTCGCGGATGATCGCGTTGACCCTGTCGAGCACGCGCTGGCCCAGCGGCAGGTACACGTAGATTCCGGCGGCCAACTGACGGACCAATCCGGCGCGCACCATGAGCTTGTGGCTCACGGCCTCGGCGTCGGCAGGGTCGTCACGGAGCGTCGGGATGAGCGATCGGGTCCAGCGCATGAAACTACTTGGCGCCCGGGACCTTGTTGGGTCCGGGCACTCCCGGATCGTAGATCAGGCGCTTCACCGGGACACCGCCCAGAATATGCGACTCGAGAATCTCCTGGAGGTCGGACTCCGTCACACCCGCGTACCAGACGTTCTCGGGATAGACGACCATCATCGGCCCGTGGCCACATTGCGAGAAGCAGCCCGCCTTGTTGATGCGGACCTCGGTCTTCTTGCCGGCGGCGGCCGCCCCGGCTCGCAGTACCTTCACGAACTTTTCGACGTCTCCCTGGGTCGGACAGGTGTCACCCGACGTGCAGACGAAGACGTGACGCGCGTACTGGCCCATGGCCGTCTAGAACAGTCCGATGCGCTTGAGATCGTTGTACACGGCAAAGACCATCAGGAGCATCAGCAGCGCGAACCCCACCTGCTGGGCTACCTCGCGCTTGCGAACGGACAGCGGGCGGCCCAGCACCGCCTCGAAGCAGAAGAAGAGCAGGTGCCCTCCGTCGAGCATGGGCACCGGCAGCAGGTTCAGGACGAAGAGGTTTACGCTGATCAGCGCCGTGAACACCGCCAGCGAGGTTACGCCTTGCCGTGCCTGCTGTCCCGCCGACATCGCGATCTGGATCGGTCCGCCGATGTTGGAACGATCCAGCCGACCCGCGACGAGCTTGTAGAAGGCGCGGACGGTGATATCGGTGTAGTGAGCCGTATTCCTGAACCCTTGCCAGACAGCCACGGCGGGGTTGGGGCGGATCACTTCGCCGGTAAAGGCCTGACCGATGCCGATGAGACCCATTGCCTTGCAGTCGGCGCTCACCTGTTTGGGCGCCTCGGGCGTGACGGTCACGGCCAGAGTCTCGCCACCGCGCTGGATATCGAGTCGCGTCGGCACCCCCGGGCGTCCATGAATGGTCTTCGCCATTTCGTCCCAGGTCGAGACGGGCTTGCCGTCCACCGCCAGGACTCGATCGCCGCTCCGAAGGCCGGCCTTGGCCGCCGGAAGGTCGGGAATCACGTCGCCGATAACCGGGGCGAGGAACGGCTGCGCGCCCAGATCCCACACCTCGTGTTTGTCGCCGACCTCGTCGCAGACCTGCGTGGCGACAGGCGTGACGGACAGCTGACGCTCCCCCTCCCCGCCCTTGACCTCGATGGTCATCGGCCGGCCACGGGCCGCCTGCACGCCCGACAGCACATCGCCCCAGTCCCCGACCGGATGGCCGTCGACTGCCACGATGCGATCTCCGGAGCGGATCCCCGCTTCGGCGGCTGGCCCGGACTGCGCCACGCTGCCGACGACGGGCGGAATCACGGCCCGGCCCACCACCATGGCCAACACGGCGAGAATGATCGCCGCGAGCACGAAATTCATCCCGGGCCCGGCGAAGACGATGAG
>JBKPCB010000051.1:0-23370 GCA_046727155.1 Candidatus Methylomirabilota bacterium
TTTCGCTATGGCTTGTGTCTTGCTTTGTCTCATCAGTGCCCGGGGCGGAGGGGCTCCTCACACCCCCTGGCGGGTTCCGCATACACCGGTTCTGCGGGCCCGGGCTCCTCTACCTCGGGCACCACTTGAAGGCAAGCAGTCTAAGGGAGGCGGGCATGAAGCTGACACTGGGGCCGTCGGGGTTGATCCGGCTGGCCATCCTCGCCGGACTTGGACTGTCTCTGCTGATCTCCGGCTGCGCATCCACCGCGTCACGAACCGCCGACAACGCGACCGGGGAGAAGCAGTGGGGTCAGTGTGATCGCTCCCGGCTCGTGAACGTCACCTTCGTCTGCTACCAGCGATAGGCTGCGCTTGACGCGACCGCTCCTTCTGCTCCTGATTCTCGCCGTTCCCGTCTCCGTGTGGGCTCAGCCCGATGGGGACACCACCTCCGACCTTGCGCGCCTCCGCTCGCTGCTGGCGACCAGCGCCGCCCAGGAGCAGCAGTGCCTGGCCAGCGCGACGCAAACGGTATGGGGGAGGTCCACGGCGAAGGATCTCGAACAGCTGAAGGAGCGCGCGCGGCAGATGCAGGAGCGCGCCCTCCACGGGGCCGGTGGGGGTGGCCAGGCGCGTGACGCCGAAGCCTGGCAGGTGCTGCAGCAAAAAGCCGAGCAGCTCGAGGCGCAAACACGGGCCAATGCACGCTCGGGCGCCGACCTGCTGACCCTCCAGTCCATCGGTCTCGACTGCCTCGACCGCTTCGCGGGAGAGCGGGAAGCCTACCGCGCTTCACTGGAGCAGGCGCTCGCCGAGCCGGCCACCTACAAAGCCTCGGTCCAGGATGCCCGGCTCAACGGCGCGGCCAGCCTGCGGCGCGACTTGACCGCGCTACGCGTCAGCGCCCTCGGCCTTGCGGCCCGGTTCCGCGTCGAGTCCGCGCTGGAGCAGCTCGCCGGGGAGGCGGCCGCACTCAGGCAGCAGGTCGAGACGTTCAAGCGTCGTCACGTCGCGGCGCTCGAGAGCGAGCCGAACCGCGCGCTCGCCGAGCCGCTGCTGCGGGCTGCCGAGCTGCTCGTCGGCACAGTGTCCGCATGGCAGGAAGAACACGCCGCCGGGAGCGCGGCGGCGCGTGACGAAGCCCTGCGGCTCAAACTGATGCGTTGGGGTTCGGCTCAGCAGCTCCTCGGCGAAGCCGTCAGGGTCGCGAAGTAGCGGGGAGCCTAGAACCTCCGCGGAATCGCGGCGGGCGGGCCCGAGCGCTGCCAGTGGTGCCGCGCCTCTGCGAGAAGAGCCCCCAGCTTGGTCCGCTGCTCGGGCGTGAGCTGCGCCTTGCCCTGCTCGATCGTGCGGATGCGCGCCAGCCGCTGCTCGGCTCGGAAGCGCTCGATCTCGCGCACCTTGGCTTCGGCCTTCCCCAGGTCCACCGGCTTGCCGAGGTCGGCCGGATCCGTGCGAACCATGGTCCTCAGATCCAGTTCGGCGACGCGGATGTCGGCGCCGCGCTTGATCGCCTCCCGCTGGAAATCGGTACGCAGGCGGTCAAGGGATTCGACCTGGGCCGGCGAGAGTCCCAGCTCCTGGCGATACTTGAGCGCGAGACTGATGATCGGGCGCTCACTGGAGCCGCGATGCCGCCGGAAGTGACCGCGCCAGCCTTCCCTCGGCCTGCGCATCTGCGGGCCGGCCCCGCCGGCACCCTCCTGGCTCATCTCTTCGTGTGCGGCCGGACTTGCCTCCGGCCTTGCATCGGGCAGCTCCGCCGCGGCGGCGGGCAGCACGAGGCCAACCATGACAGCGAGACTTCCAAGCATTGTCGAGATACGCATTGGGTGTCCTCCAGTGGTCGATTGGACCATTCGCGCAGGTTGGACGCGCCTAGCCGAGGCCTATTCGGCCTGTATCACTCTGGACGCGTTGACGACCCGGCGCGCCCTTCCCACACTGGTCCCATGCTGGCCCGGGTGCGTTCGGCTACGTTGTGCGGCATCGAGGCCGCCGCGGTCTCGGTCGAAGTTGACGTGACGCCGGGGCTGCCCTGTTTCGCGACGGTGGGGCTCCCGGATTCGACGGTGCGCGAGAGCCGGGATCGGATCCGCGCCGCCATCCGCAATGCTGGCTTCGAGTTCCCGATCGAGCGTATCACGATCAATCTCGCGCCGGCCGATCTCCGAAAGGAGGGCGCGGCGTTCGACTTGCCGATGGCGCTCGGCATTCTCGCGGCGACGGGACTGATCAAGCCGGACCGTCTCGAGCGCGTCGTCGTGGTGGGCGAGGTCGGACTCGACGCCCGCGTCCATCCGGTTCGCGGCGTGCTGTCGGTGGCGCTGCACTGCCGGCGTGAGGGCGTGGCCTCGCTGCTGGTGCCCGCGGGCAATGCGACCGAAGCGGCCGTCGTGAGCGGCGTCGAGGTGGTGCCCGTCGCCACCCTCCAGGACGCCGTGGACCATCTCACCGGTGAGCGGACGATCCAGGCGATGGCGGAAGGCTATGCGGGCGCTCAGGCCTCTCCGCCTGGGGACGGCGCCGACTTCGCCGACGTGCGCGGTCATGCACATGCCAAGCGCGCGCTCGAGATTGCGGCGGCGGGGGGGCACAACCTCCTGATGATCGGCCCGCCGGGCGCGGGCAAGACCATGCTGGCCCGGCGCGTTCCCACGATTCTACCGCCGCTTACGCTCGACGAGGCCATCGAGACGTCGGTGGTCTGGAGCGTGAGCGGGCTCTTGCCAGCGGAGCGCGGCTTGCTGAGCGAGCGGCCGTTCCGCGCCCCCCATCACACGGCCTCCGAGGCGGGTCTCATCGGCGGCGGCGGGGTGCCCCATCCGGGAGAGGTCAGCCTGGCCCACCACGGTGTGCTCTTCCTCGACGAGCTGCCAGAGTTTTCCCAGCGCGTGCTCGAATCGCTGCGTCAGCCGCTCGAGGACGGCCGCGTGCTGGTTTCGCGCACCGCGGGCAGCGCGGCCTTCCCGGCGCGCTTCCAGCTCATCGCCGCCGCCAACCCGTGCCGGCGGGGCTGCCCGTCGGTTCAGTCCTGCGGCTGTTCACCGGCCGAGCGCGCCCGCTATCTCGCGCGACTGTCGCGTCCGCTGCTCGACCGGATCGATCTCCACCTCGAGATTCCCGCGGTGCCGTACGCGCAGCTCGTCGGCTCCGCCTGCGGCGAGTCGTCGGCCTCGATCCGCGACCGGGTTATCGCAGCGCGCGAGCGGCAGGCCGCGCGCTTCGCCGGAACCACTGTGCGGATCAACGCCCGCATGAGCGGGCGTCAGGCCCGGCGCTGGTGCGCGCTGCCCGTCGACGGCGCACGACTGCTGGCGCTCGCCGTGTCGCGCCTGGGTCTGTCCGCGCGTGGCCACGACCGCGTGCTCAAGGTCGCCCGGACTATTGCGGACGTGGCCGGCTGTGAGACGATAGCGGACGAGCACGTGTCCGAGGCCGTCCAGTATCGCGGCCTGGACCGCGCGTTATGAGCGACTCAGCGCTAACACACGAATGAAGTCCCGACGCCGGAAGCCTCGCCAGCGAGCCCGGACGCGCCCCGAGGCGCGGCTCGCCGAGCTCTATGACGAGGCCCGCCGCCGCCAGCGGGAGGGCGAGGCGCTGGCCGAGGTCGCGCGGACGCTGACCGAGAGCCTGGACGTGGTGGACGTGGCCAAACGGATCGTGGCGAACGTCCTCCGGCTTTTCGGAGCGCGCTCGTCCGGCCTTAGGCTGTTCCGCGCGGACGGTTCGCTGGAAAGCGTGGCCCGCAGCGACCACGCCGGCGCCCATTCGGATCCTGGTGATGTGATCCCGGCGGGCATGGGCATCTCGCGCCGGGCCATGGAGCAGGGTCGACCGATTCGCGCTTCCAACGTGCTGACCGAGCCCGGCGTCGTGCTGCCCGAGAGACTTCGCCAGCGCGTCGTGGCCACCGGCGAGATCGCCTTCATGGCCGCGCCGCTGCAGGTGAAAGGGCAGACCATCGGCGCCCTGACGCTGGCCGACCGCGAAGGGCGCGTGTTCACGGACGAGGACGCGGCGCTGCTGCAGGCCTTTGCGCACCAGGCAGCGCTGGCGCTCGAGAACGCCCAGCTCTACGAGGAAGCCAAGCGCCGTCAGAGCGAGGCCGAGCTCATCGCCGCGCTGGCCCGGGAAATCAGCGGCTCGCTCGAGATGGATGCAGTCCTCGAGCGAGTGACGGAAGTGGCACGTGAGATGCTCGACTGCGATCTCGCGACGATCGCGCTGCGCGAGCCCGGCTCGGAAGGCGCCCTCATCCGGTACCGCAACGGCTGGCGCCACGCCCTGATCGCTCCGCTCAGCATCATCCCCGGGCTTGGACTGGGCGGCCGCGTGCTGGCAACGGGCCGCCCCTTCCGGACCGCCGACTATGCCGACGACCCCCGCTTCTCAAAGGATTACACGCATGCCCTGACCGCTGAAGGCATCGTGGCCAACCTGGGTGTGCCCATCCTCATCGGCGGCCGGGTGGCAGGCATCCTCTATGCGGCCCGGCGTGAGGCGCGGCCCTTCACCGACCGCGACGAGGCGGCGCTGGAGCGCCTCTCGAGTCAAGCCTCCACGGCCATCGCCAATGCCCAGCTCTTCGCCCGGGAAAAGGCGGCGCGGGCGCGCGCCGAGGCCTCGGAGCAGGCCTTGCGCGAGAGCGAGGAGCGCTTCCGCTCGGTGGTCGAGAACGCCTCGGATCTCATCACCGTGCTGACGGCGGACGGGGTCATCGAGTACGAGAGCCCATCGCTCGAGCGCCTCCTCGGGTGGGATCCCGAGGAGCTGATCGGCAAGCAGCTGATGGACTTCGTCCACTCCGATGACGTGATATTGCTCTCGCAGGCTTTCGCCAGGCGACTCGCCGATCCGGTCGCAATCAACCCGCCGGTCGAGTTCCGAGTGCGCGCCCGCGACGGGTCCTGGCATGTGCTGGCCGTCACGAGCCGCGTGTCCCGCAGCGAGACGGGCGCCGTGACGCTCGTCGCGACGTCCCGCGATGTCACGGAGCGCCGGGCGCTGGAGGATCAGCTCCGCCAGGCGCACCGCCTGGAATCGATCGGGCGGCTGGCCGGCGGGGTGGCGCACGACTTCAACAACCTCCTCACGGTAATCGGAGGGCGCGCCCACCTCCTCCTGACGCGCTTGCGCCGCGACGATCCCACGCGCCGCGACGTCGAGCTCATCAAGAAGACGAGCGCGCGCGCCGCAGGGCTCACCCAGCAGCTGCTGGCCTTCAGCCGGCGTCAGGTCCTCCAGCCCAAGGTGCTGAACCTGAACGACGTCATCACCGGTCTTGAGGGGATCCTGCAGCGGCTCATCGGCGAGCACATCGAGCTGGTGACGGCGCTGGCGCCGGGCCCCGCCACGGTCAAGGCCGACCCCGGGCAGCTCGAGCAGGCCGTCATGAACCTGGCCCTCAATGCGCGCGATGCCATGCCCACCGGCGGGCGCCTCACCATCGAGACGGCGCGGGCCACGCTGGGAGCGCCCGGGCCGGTGAGCGTCGAAGCGGTGGAACCCGGTTCCTATGTCCTGCTCATGGTGAGCGACACCGGTGTGGGAATGGACGAGGCCATTCGCTCGCACATCTTCGAGCCCTTCTTCACGACGAAGGACGTGGGCCAAGGGACCGGGCTGGGGCTGGCGACCGTGTACGGCATCGTGAAGCAAAGCGGCGGGCACATCACCGCCGGGAGCGAGCCGGGCCGCGGCTCGACCTTCACGATCTACCTTCCCGAGGTGCGCGACGAGGCCATCGCGACCGGCCCGTCCCAGGCGCTCGAGGACGCGCCGCGCGGCGTCGAGACCATCCTCTTGGTGGAGGACGAGGCCGAGGTGCGAGATCTCGCGCGTGACATTCTCGAGCTGGCGGGCTACCGCGTGCTGGAGGCGGCTTCTCCGGAGGAGGCCGAACGCATCTGTCACGACTTGACGAGCCCCATTCACGTGCTCCTCACCGACGTGGTGATGCCGCGCATGAGCGGCCGTCAGCTGGCGGAACGGCTGGCGGAGACGCGCCCCGCCATGAGGGTGCTCTACATGTCGGGATACACCGACGATGCGATCGTCCACCATGGCGTTTCCGGACAGGGACCGGCGTTCCTGCCCAAGCCCTTCACCCCGGCGGACTTGACGCGCAAGGTGCGCGAGACGCTGGACGCGACCGCATGAGCGGGCGCGCGGGCCCCGATCGCCCGTGAACGCGCTGATCGCAGGAGTCCACGAGTTCCCCGAGCGAAAAACCGCGCGCAGCGCCCTCGAGATCCAAGCCCTCTCGGCGCGCGCGGCGCTGGCCGACGCCGGCCTCACGCCCCGCAACGTCGACGGCTACTTCACCGTGGCCGGCTCGGGCGGGACCGGCCCGCTGCCGATCGTCGACTACCTCAACCTCACCCCGCGCTACGTTGACGGCACGAGCGTGGGCGGCGCGTCCTTCGTCGTTCACGCGCATCACGCCGCCGCGGCCATCAGCCAGGGCCGCTGCCGCGTCGCCCTCATCACCTACGGGAGCACCGCGCGCTCGGCCGGCGTCCCCGTGGGGACCCGGGAGCGGATCGCCGGCGATTATCTCGACCAGTTCGAGGGCATCTACGGCACCTCCACGGTGGGCCTCTATGCCCTCGTCGCCCAGCGCCACATGCACGAGTACGGGACGACGGGCGCGCAGCTCGCCCACATCGCCGTCGCCTGCCGGCGCCACGCGGGGTTGAACCCGGCGGCGCTTTACCGCGACCCGATCACGGTCGAGGATGTCCTCCGGTCGCCCATGATTTCCTCCCCACTGCACCTGCTCGACTGCTGCGTAATCACAGACGGCGGCGGGGCGGTTGTGCTGGTCCATCCCGATATGGCGCGCGACCTGCCCAAGCCCGGCGTGCGGATCCTGGGCGCCGCCGAAGCCGTGGCCCACACGGCCGCGGGGCGCCGCGACTATCTGGTCTCGGCCGCCGCCCAGAGCGGTCCGCGCGCCCTCGCGGAGGCCGGCGTCTCCCACGCGGATCTCGATATGGCGATGATCTACGACTCGTTCACCGTCACCGTCCTGGTGACGCTCGAAGACCTGGGCTTCTGCACGAAGGGCGAGGGCGGCCGATTCGTCGAGGGCGGACGGCTCGAGTTGGGAGGAGATCTGCCGATCAACACCGACGGCGGGGGGTTGTCGAGCAATCACCCGGGCATGCGCGGCATTTTCCTGATCATCGAGGCCGTGCGCCAGCTGCGGGGAGAGTGCGGGGAGCGACAGGTCGAGGATTGCGGTCTGGCCCTCGTGCATGGGACGGGCGGCGCGCTTGGAAGCCGGCACTCGGGGGCAACGCTCGTGTTGGGACGCGCATGACGGTCGACTATAAGAAGCCCCTGCCCGAGATCACCGCCGAGTCGCGTCCGTTCTGGGACGGATGCCGGCGCCACGAATTCCTCGTCCAGCGCTGCGGCGAATGCGGCACGCTCCAGCACTACCCGCGCGGCGTCTGCGCCCGGTGCTGGGGCACGAACCTTGAGTGGCAGCGCAGCAGCGGCCGCGGACGCGTCTATACCTTCACGATCACCCACCGCACCCAGGCCCGCGGCTTCAAGGACGAGACGCCCTACGCGTTGGCCTGGGTCGAGCTCGAGGAAGGCGTCCAGGTACTTGGCAATGTCGTCGGATGCGATCCCGCGCGGATCGCCGTTGGCATGCCGGTCCGCGTGACCTTTGAGAACGTGACACCCGAGGTGAGTCTGCCCCGCTTTGAGCCCGCCTGACGCCCCTCGACTTGCCAAGCCAAGGGAATGTGAGAGGATAGCGGCTGTTCCGCGATCCGCAGCCCGGGAGGCCGTCATGAGTCGGATCACCCCAGCCCATCCAATGACGCTGACACGCGAGCACACGACCCTCGTGGTGCTCGACGTCCAGGAGCGCCTGTTCCACGCCATGGACGCCGACCATCGCGAGGAGGTCATGCGGAACATCAAGGTCCTGGCGGCGGCGGCCCGTCGGCTGAAGATCCCAACGGTGGTGACCGAGCAGTACCCGAAGGGCCTGGGGCACACCCTCGAAGAGCTCAAAGACGCGCTCGGCCCCGGGCTGGAGCCCATCGAGAAAGTCACGTTCTCCTGCTGCGGCGTCGAGCCCTTCCGGGCCCGACTCCTAGCCGCGGACGCCCGACACGTCGTGCTGACGGGCATCGAAGCTCACGTCTGTGTGCTGATGTCCGCGCTGGACCTGCTCGCCGCCGGCTATAGCGTCCATGTGGTCGCCGACGCCGTCACGTCGCGCAGCCAAGGGAATTGGCGCCTGGCCATGGATCAGCTCCGACAGGCGGGCGCGGTGGTGACGGCGACGGAAACCACCCTCTTCCAGCTCCTGCGCCAGGCCGACACGGAGGACTTCCGGGAGCTGGCGCGCCTGATCCGCTGATGTCCCGCTATTTCGACATCCGGAGCACGGTCCTCATCGTGGTCGGCTACGGCATTCTATCCGAGGAAGAGGACCGCCCCATCGCCTACGAGCTCAAGCGCGCTATCAATTCACGTAGCGAGGGGGCGGAAAACCGCAGCGCGGTGGTTGTGACCGACATGTGGATGCTCAATCAGGAGATGGCGGAGCTGTTCCCGGCCATCGCCGTGGGCGGGCCCGGCGTCAACGCGTTCGCGGCGCAGATCTACGAAGAGCTGCCGGTGGCCTTCACGCGTGACCAGCAGATCTTCATTCAGATGGATCCCGACGCCGGCAAGCGCGCCGCGCTCTGGGGCATGGACCACCGGACGACCCGCGAGGCTATCGAGGTCTTCATGAAGGACGGGTTTCTCGACCGCTTCCTCGATCTCGTCTGGCACCGCCAAAGCTGATTGACGGATCTCCTCGCGGACCTTCCCTACTTCCGCGTGCTCTCACGGGAGGAGCGCGCCGCGCTCGCCCGGCGATTCAAGCCGCGCAGCTTCCGCAAAGGCGCACCGATCTTCAGCGAAGGTGATCCGTGCGACGGGCTGTGGCTCGTCACCGAGGGGCGGGTCAAGATCTCGCGCCTGTCGCCGCGCGGCCGCGAGCAGGTGCTCCATACGGAGGGGCCCGGCGCCACGCTCGGCGAGGTGCCGCTCTTCGACCGCGCGGGCTATGTAGCCTCGGCGTCGGCGCTGACGGCAGCGCGGTTGTTGTGGCTGCCGCGTCGCGAGCTGGAAGCGCTGTGCCGGCAGCGCCCCGAGGTGGCGTTGGCCATCATCGCCACCATGGCCGGACGCATCCGCGCCTTCGCGTCGCTGGCTGGCGATCTCGCGCTGCGCCCCATCTCGGAGCGCCTCGGCCAGCTCCTGCTCGCCGAAGCGCGGCGCGCGGGCCACGCGGGACCTCGCGGAATCGATTTCATCCTGCCAGGCACACACGAGGAGATCGCGGCCCGGATCGGAACGGTCCGCGAACTGGTCTCCCGTTCGCTGGCTGCCCTCGGGAGGCAGGGGTTGATCGCGATTCGAGGTCGGCGTTGCGTCCTGCGGGACGTGAAGCGGTTGGAGGAAGTGGTCGGAGCGGCGCGCTAGGAAGCCGGGCTCAGCGCCTGGTTGGCGGGATATTGCTGTAAGTGACGGTGCCGTCCGGCCCGGCGTAGCGATAGATGATCTGGATCGGACGGCCACCGCTTCCGCCCCAGCCGAGGATCCTCTGGACGTACTGCTGGGTCTCCGGGTACGGCGGGATCCCGCGGTAGTAGTCGACGGCGTTCTCACCTGCATTGTAGGCGGCTAGTGCAAGGGGCACGTTGCCGGGATAGCGATCGATCAGGTAGCGGAGGTGCCTGACGCCGCCGTCGATGTTCTCACGCGGATCGAACGAATTGCGAACGCCGAGCGCGGAGGCAGTTTGGGGCATCAGCTGCATGAGCCCGCGGGCGCCCTTGCGCGATACCGCCCAAGGATTGAAGGCGGACTCGGCGCGGATGACTGCCTCGACGAGTCCGGGGTTCACGCCGTGACGCGCAGAGATCTCTTTGATCTCCTGCCCGTAGAGACCGCGGGCCGATTCCGGCATGCGCAGCCAGCCGCGCGCGGTGCCGGACACTCCGGGGACGGCGCGGTAGCGGGAGTCGGTCGGCGCATTGGTGATGTGGGTCACGCCGTCCTCATCGGTCAGGCGAAAGGCAGCCTCGCCAGCCGCCAGGGCCAGCCCCGGGGCTCCGGCCGTCAGCAACAGGGTGATGAAAAGGCGGCGCATCATAGTCCAACGACCATAGCGGATCGGGATGCAAGGGGCAAACCAAAAAAGCCGTTTCCCGGCCTTTCGACCGGGAAACGGCTCTTTCGTCTTCTACGTCAAGCAGTTAGGCGCTAGTTTCTGGCATTGAGCAACGACTCCCGGATCCGGCCGCTGCGCGGGATCGGCTCTTCAAGTGACAAATCCAAGACTTGGTCCACGGAGTCCACCAAGTGGAAGCTCATACCCTCCCGGGCCTCCCGGGGCACATCCTCCAAGAGGTTTTTCTCGTTCCGCTTGGGCAGGATCACCGTGGTGACGCCCGCACGCTTGGCGGCGAGCACCTTCTCCTTGATGCCACCCACCGGCAGGACGCGGCCCGAAAGCGTGATCTCGCCCGTCATGGCGAGGTTGGACCGCACGGGCCGCTGGGTCATCAGCGAGACGAGCGCCGTCGCCATGGTCACCCCCGCCGATGGGCCGTCCTTGGGGATGGCGCCGGCGGGCACATGGACGTGGATGTCGGAGGTCTCCCAGTAATCCGACCGGATCCCCAATTCGGTCGCGTGTGCCCGGGCCCACGACAGCGCGGCCTGGGTCGATTCCTTCATGACGTCACCCAGCTGACCGGTGAGTGTCAGGGTTTTGCTGCCCTTCATTCGCGCGGCCTCGATGAACAGGATGTCGCCGCCCGCGGCCGTCCAGGCCAATCCAACCGCGACACCCGGCACCCGAGTGCGCTCTTCCAGCTCCTCATGGACGAACTTGGGCGCACCCAGTAGCTCGCCCACGAGGGCTTCGGTCACGTCCACTGGCGCCGCGTGGCCCTCGACCTTCCTCTTGGCCACCTTGCGGCTGATGGCGGCGATCTCGCGCTCGAGGTTGCGCAGCCCGGCCTCGCGCGTATAGCCGCGGATCAAGAGGCGCAGCGCCGCATCCGTCCAGCGGATGTCCTCGCGCTCGGAGAGGCCGTGTTCCCTCGCTTGTTTGGGAACGAGGTGCTTGAGCGCGATGCGCAGCTTCTCCTCCTCCGTGTAGCCGGCGAGCTCGATGACTTCCATCCGGTCGCGCAGCGCCGGTGGCACCGTGTCCAGGATATTAGCCGTCGTGATGAACAGGACCTTGCTCAAGTCGAAGGCCACGTCGAGGTAATTGTCGCGGAACGCGACATTCTGCTCGGGATCGAGCACCTCCAGCAAGGCTGAGGCCGGATCGCCGCGGAAATCCATTCCGAGCTTGTCGATCTCGTCCAGCATGAAGACCGGGTTTTTGGATTCGGCCCGACGCAATCCCTGGACGATCTGCCCCGGCAGCGCGCCGACGTAGGTCCGGCGGTGTCCGCGGATCTCCGCTTCGTCGCGCATGCCGCCCAGTGAGATACGGTGAAACTTCCGACCGAGCGCGCGCGCGATCGAGCGGCCCAGGGAAGTCTTGCCCACGCCCGGCGGGCCCACGAAGCACAGGATGGGATCCTTGCCCGCGGGCCGGATGCTCTTCACCGCGAGGTACTCGAGGATCCGGTCCTTGACCTTCTCGAGGCCCCAGTGGTCCTCGTCGAGGATCGCGCGCGCCGCAGCAAGGTCGAGGTTGTCAGCGGTCTCCTTGCTCCAGGGCAGGGCGACGAGCCAGTCGAGATAGGTGCGCGCCACCGTGTACTCGGCCGCGGCCGGCGGCATCTTGCCGAGCCGGTCGAGCTCGCGCAGCGCCTCTTTCTTGGCCTCCTCGGTCATCCCGGCGGCTTCGATCTTGGCACGCAGCTCATCGAGCTCCTGGACGCGGTCGTCGCTTTGCCCGAGCTCCTTCTGGATGGCCTTGAGCTGCTCGCGCAGGTAGTATTCGCGCTGACTCTTGCCCACTTCGGACTCGACCTGGGACTGGATCTTCGAGCCCAGTTCGAGCACCTCCGCTTCCTTGGTGAGCGCGGAGACAAGCCGCTGCAGGCGGACCTTGACGTCTGCCGTCTCGAGCAGCTCCTGCTTGATCTGGGTGCCGAGGGCTGGCAGGGTCGCGGCGATGACATCGGAGAGCCGATCAGGCTCCGTCACGCTTTGCACGGCCACCGCCAGCTCGTCGGGCAGCGCCGGCGAGAGCTCGACAACCTGGCGGAAGAGGTTCGCGGCGCTGCGCGCCAGCGCCTCGGCCTCCAGGTCGCCCGCCGCCGGCATGATGTCCGGCGCCTCCTCGACGCGCGCGACGAGGTACGGCCGGAGCTGCGTCAGCTCCACGATCCGGAAGCGCCGCATGCCCTGGATGACCAGGCGCACCGTGCCGTCAGGCTGCTTGAGGATGCGGTGAATGGTCGCCAGCGTCCCGACGCGGTGCAGGTCGGCCTGCTGCGGGTCCTCGGTGCCGGGATCGCGCTGCCCCACCACGCCGATGGCGCGACCTCCGCTTACCGCCTCTTCGAGCAGGCGCAGCGAGGACGGCCGACCGGCGCCCAACGGAAGCACGGCTTGCGGGAAGAGCACGGAGTCTCTCAACGGCAGGATCGGGAGCGTCTCGGGCACTGTGGCGCCGTCGTTCTGCGGCAGCGCGGCGGCCCTGATGTCGTTGGCCATTACCATTATTCCTTTCTCTCTAGAAGAGATCCACGGGCGACAGCTGGCTCGACACCGCCCTGACCAACGCCTCGGTCTGTCCGCGGGTCGCCGGGTCTGCCGACTGGGAGATATCGGAGCGCACGTGGTTCATGAGCGTCTCGATCTGGGCCTGCATGTCCAGCATGCGGCGCCTCATCTTTAAGATGATCTCGACGCCCGCCAGATTCACCCCGAGGTCCCTGGCCAGCCGGACGACGCGGGCGATCTCCTCGACGTCGTCGGAAGAATAGAGGCGCGTCTTCCCCACCGTACGGCTGGGCCGGATGAGCCCCTTCTTCTCGTACATCCGGAGCGTCTGGGGGTGGAGCTTGAGCATGCCGGCCACCACCCCAATCATATAGAGCGGCTTGCTCCTGTCCGTCATGCGCGCGCCCCTCCTGCGACCCCACGGTCGTCCTTGGGCAGGAACCGTCCCAGCTCGCGGAACATCTCCTGTGTCCGCGCGTCGAGCCCCAGCGGGATCTCGACGCGGGCGGTGACGTAGAGATCGCCGCGCCCGGCGCCCGACAACCTGGGCATCCCTTTGCCGCGCACGCGAAAAGCCTTGCCGCTTTGCGTCCCCGGCGGAATCACCAAATCCACGAGACAGTCCAAGCCCCGCACGCGCACGCGCGCGCCCAGCACCGCTTCAACGATGGTAAGGGGTACCTCGCAATAGAGGTTGTCTCCCTTCCGAGTGAAGACCGGATCCTCCTGGACCCGCGCGATCACGATGAGGTCCCCGCGGGGCCCGCCGAAGGGGCCCGCATGCCCCTTGCCCCGGAAACGGAGCTGTGCCCCCGTGTCCAGCCCCGGGGGCAGGCTCACGCGCACCACCGTGCGCTCGGGCCGAACTCCGCGGCCCCGACATTCCGGGCACGGCTCGGCCACGCGCGCTCCCGCCCCACCGCACATCGCGCAGACCTGTTGCTCGAGGGCGCTCTCACCGCTCCAGACGGTCCCGAGACCCTCGCAGTGGGCGCACGGCAGGAGCGCCGCGCCTCGAGCGGCGCCGGTGGCGCCGCAGGCATCGCATGGCGAGAGCCGCTCGATGGGGATTTCGGCCTCGAGACCCGAGACGGTCTGCTGGAACGCCAGTTCAATCGGCAGGTGGAGATCGTCACCGCGCCGGCCCCCGTGCGGCCTCGCCGACGGCCCCGGCTCCGAGCCATCAGGTGCCGGGCCCTGGCGGTCATACAGCGCGCGCGACGTGGGATCGCTCAGGACCCGATACGCCTCCGCGATCTCTTCGAAGAGGGCCTGAGCCTCACGCTCCCAGAGGTTGACGTCGGGCGAATAGCGCCGAGCCAGGCGCTGGTACGCCCGCCGGATCTGCGTGGCGGTCGCGCCTGTCCCAACCCCGAGCACCGCGTAATAATCTCTTCTCACGATTCACCTCACCGGCGGCCTCTACTCCTTCTTTTTCTCTCCCAGATCCTCGAATTCGGCGTCCACGACGTCGCCCTTCGCTCCGCCCGCAGCCTGGCCAGAGGCGCCCTCGCCGCTCGTGCCCGCGCCAGGCTGCTGATTCTTGGCCTGGGCTTCGCGGTACATCACCTCGGCCAGCTTGTGCGAAGCCTGGGTGAGCGCCTCCTGGGCCCGCTTGATCCGGTCCAGGTCATCGGTCTTGAGCGCCTCGCGCGCCTCGCTCATGGCCGACTCGATCGCCTGCTTGTCGGCCGCGGGCACCTTGTCGCCGTGCTCCCGCAGCGTGCGCTCGGTCGCGTAGACTAGGGAGTCGCACTGGTTCTTGAGCTCGATGGCCTCCCGATTCCGCGCGTCCTCGGCCGCATGGGACTCGGCCTCCTTCTTCATGCGCTCGATCTCGTCCTTGGTGAGGCCCGAGGAGGCCGTGATCGTGATGTTCTGCTGCTTGCCAGTCGCCTTGTCGCGCGCCGACACGTTGAGGATGCCGTTGGCGTCGATGTCGAACGTCACTTCAATCTGCGGTACGCCCCGGGGCGCCGGCGGTATCCCATCCAGGTGGAACCTGCCCAGCGTGCGGTTATCGCGCGCCATCGGCCGCTCGCCCTGCAGCACGTGGACCTCCACCGACGGCTGGCTATCGGCCGCGGTCGTGAAGACCTCGCTCTTCTTCGTCGGGATCGTGGTATTGGCCTCGATCAACCGGGTCATTACGCCACCGAGCGTCTCGATGCCGAGTGACAACGGGGTGATGTCGAGGAGCAGCAGGTCCTTGACCTCTCCCGCGAGGACGGCGGCCTGAACCGCCGCGCCCACCGCCACCACCTCGTCGGGATTGACGGTTTTATTGGGCTCCTTGCCGAAGAGTTTCTTGACCTCTTCCTGGACCTTGGGCATCCGGATCTGGCCGCCGACGAGGATGACTTCGTCGATGTCTCCCGCCGTGACCCCCGCCTGCCGCATGGCCTCGCGGCACGGCGTCAGGCTTCGCTCGATCAACTCGGCGACCAGCGACTCGAGCTTGGCGCGGGTCAGCGTCAGCACGAGATGCTTGGGCCCCGTGGCGTCGGCCGTGATGAATGGCAGATTGATCTCGGTCTGCACGGTGGTGGAGAGCTCGCACTTCGCCTTCTCGGCGGCTTCCTTCAGCCGCTGGAGCGCCATCCGGTCCTTCCGCAAGTCGATCCCGTTCTCCTTCTTGAACTCGTCGGCGATCCAGTCGATCACGCGCTGGTCGAAGTCGTCGCCGCCCAGGTGCGTGTCGCCGTTCGTGGCCTTGACCTCGACCACCCCTTCACCGATCTCAAGGATCGAGATGTCGAAGGTCCCGCCGCCCAGATCGTACACGGCGACGGTCTCGTCCTTCTTCTTGTCCAGGCCGTAGGCGAGTGCGGCGGCCGTGGGCTCGTTGACGATGCGGAGGACCTCGAGTCCGGCGATGGCGCCGGCATCCTTTGTGGCCTGCCGCTGGCTGTCGTTGAAGTACGCGGGCACCGTGATCACGGCCTGGGTCACCTTCTCGCCGAGATATGCTTCGGCCGCTTCCTTGAGCTTGCGGAGCACGAGCGCGGAGATCTCGGGCGGCGAGAATACCTTCCCCCGAATCTCGACTCGCGCGTCTCCGTTCGAGGCCTTGATGACCTTGTACGGAACGAGCTTCATCTCCTGGAGCACCTCGTCGTAACGGCGACCCATGAAGCGCTTGATGGAGAAGACCGTATTGTCCGCGTTGGTGATGGCCTGACGCTTGGCTACCTGCCCGACCAGGGTCTCGCCCTCCTTCGTGAATGCCACGACCGAGGGTGTCAGGCGGCTCCCCTCCTGGTTGGCGATGACGGTTGGATCGCCTCCCTCCATCACGGCCACCACCGAGTTCGTTGTTCCGAGGTCAATGCCGATCACCTTTGCCATGTCTCGCTCTCCTGTCTGGAAGATGTCTCTCGCATGCCGGCTTCAATTGCGCCGCGGGGGGAGGCTCGACGCCTCGCCCGCGGCGCCCGGACGCTTACAGCACGTCGATCTTGATCTCCTTGGGCTTGAGCTCCTCGGCCTTGGGGAGGCTGACGGTCAGCACCCCGTCACGGTACGTGGCCTTGATCTTGTCGGCCTGCACCGGGATCGGCAGAGGAAGCGTGCGCTCGAATTTTCCGAACCATCGCTCGTTGCGGTAGACGCTGTCCTGCTTGACTTCCTGGCTCCACCGCCGCTCGCCCCTGAGGGTGAGCATGTCCCCGGTGATTGAGAGGTGGATGTCCTTTTCATTCAGGCCGGGCAGCTCGGCGGAAAGGACGAGCTCGTCCTTGGTCTCGTACACGTCCACGGCCGGTGCCCAAACCCGCTCCGCCGGTACCGCGGCTGACGGCCGGCCGAAAAAGCTGTCGAAGAGCCTGTTCATGTCGGACTGGATGTCATGGAACGGATCGAGGTTCGAGTTGAACGGACGGAGCCGAGCAATGGCCATAGGTCTATGCCTCCTTGTCCAGGGCCTCTCGGGCCCCAAGTGATTTGAGTCTGATTAACTTATATCGTATGAGTCTCTACCTGTCAAGTCACCGATTATAAATCGTCTAAGCCCAATAAATTCAGATATTTTTGACTCTCCGTGGGGTTGGATGCTAGCGTCGGCCCATGAAGCTTGGTTGCATGGGCTGTCTTATCCTCGTCATTGTCCTTCTGGTCGCGATCGTCCTGGGCGTGGCCGGCACCCTATTTTTATCGGCCAATATCTATGGCAGCCCGGAGGTGATCCTGACCCCCTTCACTCAGAGCGACGGCTTCGCGGCCCAGCAAAAGTTCTTCGAGGTTCTTCGGCGCGAGACGGGGCGCTCCAGCCGGCAGGACCCCATCGTGCTCACCGACCGCGAGGCCACCGCATTCCTTTCCAGACATCTCGAGCAGAGCGCGGGGTTGCCCCTTGACCCAATCACGGTCCGATTCCTCAGACGCGAGATCCTGATCCAGGGCCGGACGCAGCTTCGCAATCTGCTCCAGGGGCCGCCCTTCGCCCAGCTCTTGCCGTATCTGCCCGAGCAGCGGCTGAATCAGCCCGTCTGGATCACGCTCCGGGGTCCGATCAGCGTCGAATCCGGCATCGGAGGCAGCGCTGCGCGCTACGGAAAGATCGCAGTCACAGAGTTCGCGTTGGGCAAGCAACCGGTCAACAGCTGGCTCCTGACCATCATGATGGGGCCGTCCAGCGTGTACCTGCTGCGCTGGCAGGTTCCTTCGAACGTGGAGAGCGTTGAAATCGAGGAGGGTCGGCTGGTCATCAAGACGCGGTAGGCCCGCTCTCTGTCACGCGCACGAAGCGCAGTTGGAGATCGTAGAGAATCTCCTCCAGAAGTCGGCTCTCCTGCTCCGTCCTGTTGCCGCGTGTCTTCTCCCGGAGCAGGAGCAGGATGTCGATGGTGCCTTGAGCCTGGTCCAGATCGACGTGGCGCTCTCCAGTCATCGGATCCGGCGCGGCACCCAGGCTCATCAGCGCCGAGCTCGCGAACATGACGATCAGCCCGCTCAGGTCGGCTTCGCCTTCGCCGGCTCGCGCCGCCTCTGGCGCGCTGGGGGCAGTCGCCGGGCGCGGTGGCTCGGCTCGTACCGGTTCCGCCGCTGGGGCGGAAGTGACTCGTTCGGCCGGCTCGGCTTCGCGCGCGCGTCCGCGCCGGTCGGTTACCTTGAAGCTTTCCTCGTCGGCCATGGCGGCTCTCACCCCTGCATTCACTTCGTGGGCGCTACGCGCGGAGCGTAGCATGCGGCCTGGAGACCTTCAAGGAGCGGGGTCCCTTGTGTATAATGCCTCTGCGTTCCCAGGATTCCTCATGGCTGACTCTCCCGGCGCTCGCTTCGAATCCCTACTCTCCATCATGGCCCGTCTCCGGGGCGAGGGTGGCTGCCCGTGGGACCGCGCGCAAACTCGGGAGTCGCTCAAGCCTTACCTGATCGAGGAAGCGTACGAGGTCGTCCAGGCCATCGACGAGGGCAGCCGGGAGCACCTGATCGAAGAGCTCGGAGACCTGCTCTTTCAAGTCGTGTTCCACTGCCAGGTCGCCGGTGAGCGAGAGGAGTTTACGATCGCGGACGTGCTCGAAGGACTCTCGGACAAGATGACCCGACGCCACCCGCATGTCTTCGGTGACCGTGTCGTCGCCGATGCCCGGGAAGCCCTGGCACAGTGGGAACGGATCAAGCAGGACGAAAGTGCCGACGCGGACAGCGGCCGCTCGGCGCTGGATGGCGTGCCGCGCATGCTGCCCGCCCTGCTCCGCGCGCAGCGGCTGCAGGTCAAGGCCGCCCGAGTGGGCTTCGACTGGGCCGCGTGGCAGGAGGCCTGGAAGAAGGTGCGCGAGGAAGTGACCGAGGTCGACGAAGCGCTCGCCCGCGGTGAGAGCAGGCGGGTCGAGGACGAGCTGGGCGATCTGCTGTTCTCCATCGTCAATGTGGCGCGGCTGCGGGACGTGGACGCCGAAGATTGCCTGAGGCGGGCCGCCGACAAGTTCACCCGACGCTTCAAGGAGGTAGAGGCCGATATGAGGGCCGGGGGCCGCACGGTCAACGAGGTATCCGCCGAGGACCTGGATCGGGCGTGGGAGGCCGCGAAGGCGCGCGAGCCGCGAGATTCGCGCGCCTCGGAGCCCGGGCAATGAAGGTCAAGATCGGCACAGCCACGGTCACCATCGAGCGCGGCGACATCACCGAGGCTGAGGTGGACGCGGTCGTCAACGCTGCCAACTCCGAGCTCTGGATGGGCGCGGGCGTGGCCGGCGCCATGAAGCGCAAAGGTGGTGTCGTCATCGAAGAGGACGCCATGCGGCAGGGACCCATCGAGGTAGGCGAAGCCGTCCTCAGCGTAGCGGGCAACCTTCCGGCCAACCACATCATTCACGCCGCCACCATGGGCAAGGACCTCAAGACCGATCCCGAAAAGATCCTGGCGGCCACCAAGTCCACTCTTGCCATCGCCCAAAAGCACAAGATGGCCTCGATCGCTTTCCCTGCCCTCGGAAGCGGCGTCGGCGGCGTCCCGCCTGAAAAATCCGCGGAGGCCATGCTCTCCACCGTGATCGAGCATCTCAAGGCGGGCAACTCGAGCCTTCAGAAGGTGCTCTTTGTGGTGTATCAGGACGAAGCTCTGAAAGCCTTCACTGAAGCCCTTAAGAGGCTGAGCGGAGTGAAATAGCCGGGCTCATCCCGACCTGGGCCGGGCAGTTAGGCCAGCCGAAACGGTGGTCTTTCCTGCCCCGCCCCCCTTCCAGTAGTAGAGCCCGACCCCGTGCTCTCGGCAAAGCGCGGTCCGAAGCGGCTTGCCGGGCTAGAATGGCACAAATCCAGCATCACCTCTCTGGCCCCTGATGGGGGCATACTACGAGGGTCCGGGCTGGCATACCGGCCTGGCAACCAAAGGGAGGACGAAAGGTAAGCCATGGCCGCGACGATGCACGACCTGCTCACCATCATGATCGAGCGGGGAGCCTCCGACCTGCACATCACCACGGGGACTTACCCGCAGATCCGCCTGCACGGCAAGCTCACATCTCTCACCCAGTTCGAGCAGCTGACGCCTCAGGACACCCAGCGGCTCGCCTACAGCGTCCTCAACGAGGGGCAGAAGCAGAAGTTCGAGGAGGAGAACGAGCTCGACCTGTCATTCGGCATCCAGGGCCTGGCACGCTTCCGCTGCAACGTCTACCGCCAGCGGGGCGCCGTCGCCAGCGCCATCCGCGTCATCCCCATCAAGATTCGCGGTTTCAATGAGCTTGGGCTGCCGCCCATCGTCGAGCAACTGGCCGAGCGGCCGAAGGGGCTGATCCTCGTGACCGGCCCCACGGGTTCGGGCAAGTCCACGACTCTTGCGGCCATGGTGGACAAGATCAACTCGGAGCGGACCGAACACATCATGACCATCGAAGACCCCATCGAGTTCGTTCACCACCACAAGAAGTGCCTGGTGAACCAGCGCGAGGTCTACTCCGACACGCAGTCCTTCAAGAATGCGCTCAAGTACATCCTGCGCCAGGACCCCGACGTCGTGCTGGTCGGTGAGATGCGCGATCTCGAGACCATCGCCGCCGCCCTGACGATCGCCGAGACGGGCCACTTGACGTTGGGCACTCTGCACACGAATTCATGCGCTCAGACCATCAACCGGATCATCGACGTCTTTCCGACCAGCCAGCAGGGCCAAGTGCGCGCGCAGCTCTCATTGGTGCTGGAGGGCGTGCTTTCGCAGCAGCTGATCCCGACGTCGGACGGGCGGGGTCGGTCGATGGCGCTGGAGATCATGGTTACGACCCCTGCCATCCGCAACCTGATCCGTGAGGAAAAGATCCACCAGATCTACTCGGCCATGCAGGCGGGCCAGAAGTTCGGCATGCAGACCATGAACCAGTCTCTCTCGGATCTCGTGATGAAGCGGAAGATCAGCCGGGAGGAGGCGCTGAATCGCAGCATGCTGCCGGAGGAGCTTTCCCAGCTCCTGAGCGCCTTTTCCACGGGGGTGCCCAGCGCCGCCCCGGCGACCGGAGGGTCGCCGTTCGGCCGGCACTAAGAGCGTAGCGAAGGAGGAATCGGGACATGCCGGTTTTCACGTACCAGGGACGGAGCGCCGGAGGTATCCAGAACGGGGAAATCGAGGCCTCGGATCGCACGTCGGCCGTCGGCGAACTGCGCAAGCGGGCCATCCTCGTCACCAAGATTGCCGAGAAGGCGGGCGGCAAGACGCCGATGAAAATCGGCTCCAAGGTCAAGGACAAGGAGATGGCGATCTTCACGCGGCAGTTCTCCACGATGATCGATTCCGGCCTCCCGCTGGTCCAGTGCCTGAACGTGCTCGCGGAGCAAAGCGAGTCCAAGAACCTGCGCGGAGTCACGGCACAGGTCGCGCATTCCGTCGAGTCGGGCTCCACCCTGGCCGAAGGGCTCCGAAAGCACCCGCGAACCTTCGATGATCTGTTCACCAACCTGGTGGAGGTGGGCGAGGCCGGTGGTATCCTCGACATCGTCCTGCAGCGGCTCGCAGTGTACATCGAGAAGGCGGCCGCCCTGAAGCGGAAGGTCAAGTCCGCGATGGTCTATCCTCTCAGCATCGTGGGCGTGGCCTTCATGGTCGTGATCTTCATGCTCACGTTCGTGATTCCGACGTTCGCGACGATGTTCAAGGATATGGGGGCTGAGCTGCCGCTTCCCACGAAGGTCGTCGTCTGGCTGTCGGACTTCGTGCGCGGCTACATCCTGGTCATCATCGCGGCGATGGTGGGCATCTTTTTCGCAGTGCGTTCCTACCGCCGGACGGAGAACGGTCGCTCCACCATCGACGCGCTGCTGCTCAAGGTGCCGGTGATGGGCACGCTGATCCGGAAGGTCGCCGTGGCCCGCTTTACCCGCACGCTCGGAACCCTGGTGCAGTCCGGCGTGCCGATCCTCGAGGGCCTCCGGATCACGGCGCGCACGGCCGGGAACAAGGTCGTGGAGAAGGCGGTGCTGCAATGCCGAGCGGCGGTGATCGAGGGCAAAACCCTGGCCGACCCCCTTCGCATCTCTGGCGTGTTCCCCCCGATGGTCATCCAGATGATCTCGGTGGGCGAGCAGACCGGCGCGCTCGACGCCATGTTGGCCAAGATCGCCGATTTTTACGACGACGAAGTGGACACGGCGGTGACCACGCTAACCTCGCTGCTCGAGCCGATTATGATCGTGTTCCTGGGCGTGATCATCGGCGGCCTCGTGGTCGCCATGTACCTGCCAATCTTCCGTCTCGTCACGTTGGTCAAATAGCCCGAGACCGAGGTGGCTCAGCCCGAGCAGGCGCTCTCGAGCTCGCTGTGGGGCCTGAACCGCGCGCGGCTGCTGACAGCCGCCATCGTCCTCGCGGTCGCGGTCCTGTTCCGGTACGCGGAGGCCTTCCCGTATCCGTTCGGTCCCCTTTTCCTGGCCGCGCTGGGCACGGCCCTGGCCTGCCTGGTGCTGCCGCTGGCGGCCGGGCGCATCACATCTCTCGCCCGCTTCGCCTGGTTCCAGCTTTCGCTGGACTCTGTGCTCGTCACGGCCATCGTGGCGGGCAGCGGCGGGCCCCAGTCCATCTTCATCCCGCTCTACGTGCTCGCGGTGGTGGCGGCGTGCTTCGTCCTCTCGCGAGCGGGCGGTCTGACCATGGCCGCGCTATCGAGCCTGCTGTACCTGGGGCTCGTGCTGGGCAAGACCATCGTGCCCTTCCTCCAGTCCGGGGAGCCCACCGAGACGACAGCGGTCGAGATCCTCACGGTGTTCCTCAACGGCGGCGTGCTGATGGTGGTCGCCATCGTGACGGGCTCGCTGGCGGAGCGATACCATCAGCTTCAGCAGCATCTCGATGCGCAGCGGAAACATCTCTCTGACGTCCAGGCCTTTCGCGATCTGATCTTCGAGTCGGTAGGCTCCGGGCTGGTCGCGGTGGACCCGCAGGACCGCGTGACGGCCTTCAACCGGGCTGCCGAATCCATCACCGGCGTGAACCGGCACGACGCGCTCGGCCAGCCGTGGGAGACGATCTTCGGCGACGGGGTGGACCTGGCGGCGGTGCGGACCGCGGTGGCCGATGAGACCGCCCACGCCCCGCGCCACGAGTTCCCCCTGCGTCGCCGGGACGGCCACCAGGTTCCCGTGGGCATCTCCTTCTGGTCGCTCCGATCCGGGCAGGGCCAGGTCGTGGGCCTCATCGGCGTCTGCCAGGACCTATCGTCCATCAAGCAGATGGAGCTGCGGATGCGCCAGGCGGACCGCCTGGCCGCGGTCGGGCGCCTATCCGCGAACATGGCCCACGAGATCCGCAACCCGCTCGCGTCCATGTCAGGGGCCATCGAGGCCCTGACCCGGGAGCTACCCCCCGACGCGGCGCGCAGCCGCCTGGTGGAGATCGTGCTACGCGAGTCCGAGCGACTGAACGACATTGTCGGCGACTTCCTCGAGTACGCCCGACCTTCCCCCCTGTCGCCGCTCGACGTCAATATGGCCGAGATCCTGGACGAGGTGTTGCTGCTCATCGAGCACCGCGCGCTGCCCGCCAACCTGAAAGTGACGCGCGAGTATGGCGAGACGCTGCCGACGCGCGCCGATCCCCAGCGATTGCGGCAGGCCGTCTGGAACCTCTGCCTGAACGCCGTCCAGTCCATGCCCGACGGCGGCGACATGCGGGTGAGCGCCGAGCACGCGCCGGCGCCCGGCGGCGGCCGCCTCAAGATCTGGATCTCGGACAGCGGC
>JBKPCB010000052.1:0-24406 GCA_046727155.1 Candidatus Methylomirabilota bacterium
CCGACACGCTGAGGCTCGAGCGCTTCCATCTCGTCGGGCATTCGATGGGTGGACGCGTCGCCATCCAGTACGCCGCCCACTTCACCACCCGGCTCGAGCGGCTCGTGGTCGTGGACATCGGACCGGACATCAGTCTCTCGGGACTCAAGCGGGTGCGCGACATGATGGCGCAGGCTCCCGAGCGCATTCCGACCGAGGAGTGGGCGTTCGAGTATGTTCGCAAAGTGAATCCGCTCTACGATCTGGATCAGCTCCGGCACCGGGTGCGGCACGGGCTCAAGCGAACGCCAGACGGCGACCTCACCTGGAAATACGACAAGGGGCTGCGCGACATGATGCGCGAGGGCCGCCGCGACCCCATCGACTTGTGGGAGCCGCTCGGCCGGATCACCTGCCCGACGCTGATCGTGCGCGGGGCCGAGAGCGACATTCTGTCCCCGGACGTCGCCAAGCGCATGCTCGAGGTGCTGCCCAGGGGGCGGCTCGTGGAAGTGGCCGGCGCCGCGCACACGGTGCCGGGGGACAAGCCCGAAGAATTCGCGCGCGCCGTCCGCTCGTTCCTCGACGAGTGACCCGGCGCATCGTCTCGCCGCACTTCGCCCTGCTCTGGGGCGCGTCCTTCATCTTCTACCTCTCGTTCTACCTGTTGCTGCCGACCCTGCCGCTCTATGCGCGCACTCTCGGCATCCCCGAGTCCCAGATCGGCTTCATCATCGGACTCTTCGCCGTCTCGTCCATGGTCGTAAAGCCCGTAGCCGGCTGGGCGGCGGATCGCTGGGGACGCAAGCCGCTGATGCTGGCTGGCGCTGCGCTCTTCGCCTGCTCGTCCGCGCTCTACGGCTGGAGCGTGACGCTGGGCGCGCTCATCGCGGTCCGCATCGTTCACGGGGTGGGCATGGGTCTCTTTCCCGCGGCGAGCGCCTCCATGGTCTCCGACCTGGCGCCGGCGGAGCGGCGGGGTGAGGCCATGGGCCTCTGGGGCGCGGCCAGCAATGTGGCGCTCGCGCTGGGACCGCTGGGCGCCGTATGGCTTTCGGATCGCTGGGGGTTCGGGTGGCTCTTCGCCTTCTCCGCGGCCGTGGCGCTGACGGCGCTCCTCCTGACCGGGCTCCTGCGCGAGACCTTGGGCGTGCCCCTGCGGGCGCCCTTCGGCTTCTCTTCGCTCCTGAGCCCGGCCGTCGCGTTCCCATGCGTGATCGTGTTCTGTCTGATGGCGAGCTACGGGGTTCAGGCGGCATTTCTCCCGATCTATGCCCAGGCGCGCGGCGCAAATCCCGGCGTCTTCTTCCTCGTCCTGGCGCTGGTGGTGGCCGTTATCCGCGGCTGGGCGGGGCAGGTTTCGGACCGGATCGGCCGTGCGCCGGTGGCGGCGACCGGTATGGTGCTGGTGACCGCCTCCTTGGCCACGCTCGTGGCGGGCGGCGGCCTGGGTGCGCTGGCGCTGGCGGGCGTGCTCTACGGGATAGGGTTCGGAGCCGCCCAGCCCGCGCTGATGGCGTGGACGGTTGACCTCGCCACGCCGGCCGAGCGCGGCAAGGCCATGGGCACCTACTACACGGCGCTCGAGCTGGGCATCGCCTCGGGCGCCATTGGCTTCGGGATAGTGCTCGCGCGCTCGAGCTTTCCCATGATGTTTACCGCGGCCGGCGTCCTGACCCTGGCGGGCGCCGCGCTCGCCCTCGCGCGGCTGAAGCGATAGGCGGGGAGTAGGAGTCGGTCAGCGGTCGCGAAGCTTGCGCGCGGCCTCGGCGCGCATCTTCTGCATGGCATTCGTCTCCTGGTCGGAGTAGCGCTCCTCCTTCCAGGGGTCGGCGTGCATGTGGTAGCCGTTGACTTCCCAGAAGCCCGGCGGGTTCACGTCCAGGAATTCGAAAGCCCGCAGCCACTTGGCGCTCTTCCAGAAATAGAGCTTGGGGACGACCAGCCGCAGCGGGCCGCCGTGATCGGGCGTCAGCGGTTTGCCGTCGTGCTCGACCGCGAGGAGGACATCGTCGTCCAGCAGCTCCTCGAGCGGCAGGTTGGTGGTGTAGTCGGGATCAGCGTGGAGCATCACGTACTTGGCCTCGGGCTTGAGGCGCACGCGTTTCATGATCTCGCGGATGTGCACGCCGCCGAAGCGGTTGTCGAGCCGCGACCAGCGCGTCACGCAGTGGATGTCGCAGCGCACTTCGGCCCGCGGCAGCGCGAGAAACTCCTCCCACGTCCAGCTCACTTCTTCCTCGACGAGGCCGAAGCAGCGGAAGGTCCAAGCCTTGGGGTCGAAGCGAGGCGTGAGCCCGTAGGTGAGCACGGGCCACTTCGTCGTGAGCGTTTGGCCCGGCGGCACCCGCTTGGCAAGGTCTTCCGAGATATCCTTCATCACCGCTCGGCCAGGAGCTGCCGGATCACGCGCTCGGTCTCCTCGTAGTCGCCCTCCCCGAGATGGATGTAGCGGACGATGCCCTTGCGGTCCACCAGCGCCGCCGCGGGCCAGTAGCGGTTGCGGAAGCGGTTCCAGATGGTGAAGTCGTTGTCCTGGACCACGGGGTACTTCACCCCGAGCTCCCGGGTCGCCTTCACGACTTTGTCGTGGGGCTTCTCCCACTGAAACTCCGGAGAGTGCACGCCCACGATCGTCAGCCCGTCCTTCTCGTACTTCGCGTGCCAGTCCCGCAACTGCGGGATCACGTTCTTGCAGTTGTATCAGCCGAAGGTCCAGAACTCTACGAATACCACGCGGCCGCGCAGCTTATCCATGCTGAGGGGCTCGCTGTTGATCCAAGGGCCGCCGGTGATCTCGGGGGCGGGCTGGCCCACCCGCAGCCCGATGGCCGGCGCGGGGCCGGCCGCGCCCAGCAGGCCCGCCGCCACCACGACAGCCGCCGCGAGGGTTCTCAGGCTCATGGTTGTCTCCCGCCGCCAGTGTATCAAGCCCCGGGGTACCAAGCCGAGGGTTGGGCGCGCCCAGCGGGCCGCGGGGTTCGCCTCGCCGAAGAGGTTGGTCGGCCCCCCGTGAACCACCTATAATAGATAGCGGCGTAGGGGTGGGCATGGGCCCTCCCTGAAGCACTGGCGCCATGGCAATCCCCGAAAGGAAAAGGAAGGAACGAATGGCAGGTGACGACCGGAAACTGGCGATGTTCATCGACTTCGAGAACATCGTCCGAGGCGTCAAGGAAGCGCAGTACAAGCAGTTCGAGATCAAGCTGGTCCTGGAGCGGCTGGTGGAGAAGGGCAAGATCATGGTGAAGCGCGCGTACGCGGACTGGAACCGCTACGCGGAGTACAAGCGGCCGTTCCACGAGCACGCGATCGAGCTCATCGACGTGCCCCAGAGCCGCTACAGCGGGAAGAACTCGGCGGACATCCGGATGGTCGTGGACGCCATGGACCTGGCGTACGCCAAGCAGCACGTGGACACCTTCGCCCTGGTCTCGGGCGACTCCGACTTCTCGCCGCTGGTCTCCAAGCTGCGCGAGAACGACCGGTACGTGATCGGGCTCGGCGTGAAGTCGTCGTCGTCGGAGCTCCTCGTGGGCAACTGCGACGAGTTCATCTTCTACGAGGACCTGATCCGCGAGTCCAAGAAGACGACGGCGCTGCGGGGGCTGCCGGAGAAGAAGGCCGAGGCGTTCGCCCAGCTCATCGAGGCGGTGCTGGCGCTGCAGCGCGAGAACAAGGACACGCTCTGGGGCTCCATGGTCAAGCAGACGATGATCCGCAAGAACCCCGCCTTCAACGAGTCCTATTACGGCTATTCGACCTTCTCGAAGCTCCTCGAAGAGGCGGCCAAGCAGAAGATCCTCACGCTGGAGAAGGACGCCAAGAGCGGGACCTACATCATCACGTCGATCGAGGAAGGCCGCGCGGCGTAGCTAGTCGTTCCGGCGGGTAATCACCACAATCCTGCCCCGCTCGTCGGTGAGCGCCGTCAGCGCCCAGCTCACGGCGCTCACGACCAGCGCGCCGCCCAACGCAGCCCAGAACCCCTTCACCCGAAAGCCGTCGATCAGCCAGGCCACGAACCAGAAGCAGGCGCCGTTGACCACCAGGATGAAGAGACCCAGGGTGACGAAGGTGATGGGCAGGGTGAGGATGAGCAGGACGGGGCGGATGAGGGCGTTGACGATGCCCAGCAGGAACCCCGCCGCGAGCGCGGATACGATGTTGTCGATCTCGACGCCCGGGATCACCTTGGCCGCCAGGGCGATGGCCATGGTATTCACCAGTACGCGGACCAGGAACGCGATCATCCGCCAAGCCCGGGGAGTATCATCGTGTGCAATAAGGTTGAGTCTACTACATGAGTCCCGCACGCGGCGAGGAGCGAGGGTGGGAGCGATCCTGGCGATGATCGTGCTGCTGGCGGGCCTCGGGAGCTCGCCGGCGCTCGCTCAGGCGGCCCGGCAATTCACGATCGACTCCATGATGACCCGGGGGCCGGCCGAGGCGCCCGTGACCATCGTGGAGTTCTCCGACTATCAGTGACCGCATTGCAAGGCCGCCCAGCAGGTGCTGGGCCAGATCATGACGGAGTTTCGCGGCCGCGTGCGCCTGGTTTATAAGGACTTCCCCTTAACGCGTCCCCATCCCCTCGCGCTGCCCGCGGCAGAGGCTGCGCGCTGCGCGGGCGCCCAGGGCGCGTACTGGGAGTACCACGACATGCTCTTCATGGCTCAGCCCTTCTTCTCGCGAGCCGAGCTCGAGAACTACGCCGGCCGACTCGGGCTCAAGGCCGATGCCTTCGGCGCCTGTCTCGACAGCGGCCGCTTCCGCGAGGCCATCGAAGCCGACCAGCAGGAGGGCCGGGCCGCCGGCGTCCAGGGCACGCCCACCTTCTTCGTCAATGGTGTCAAGCTCGAGGGCAACCAGCCCATCGAGGCATTCCGCGAGATCATCGAGTTTGCGCTGCAGGATGCGCGGCGCAAGCGGCCCTAGCGGCCCCGAGCGGCCGTACCCGTGACCCTGACTGAGCTCGTCGAGCGGTATGCCCAGTTCGAGAAACGCGCCGTCGGCTTCTACCGCGGCCTGGCCGACCGATTCGCGACGAACCCGGCGGCGGCGCGACTCTGGCGCGAGATGTCCAATACCGAGGCCAGCCACTTCGCCCTGCTCGAGCTGGCGCAAGACTGGATCGCCATGGCCAACGGCGCGGGCGGCATGCCGCCGGTCACCGCCGCCGATCTGGACGCTCTGGCGGCTCGCCTCGCGCAGCTCGAAGCCGCCGCGGAGGCCGCCGGCCTCACGCCGGCGGCAGCCGTCGGACTCAGCATCGAGTGGGAAGAGATCGAGCTGCCGCGCATCGTCGAGCTGGCCCGGCATCTGCCGCCCAAGGCGCAGGGCCGGGTCATGGCCGGCATGATCGCCGAAGCCGCCGAGCACTATCGCGTGCTGATGGAGCTCGTCGGGGCCGCGGGCGAGGCCGCGCAGACCGACCGGGTGAGCGCTCTCGAGCGCAATGCCCGCGAAGCCATCGGCTGAACTCGAGACAAGGAGATTGTCTCCGTGACCACCCCACCCGTCAGTTACTTCGTGAACGTGGACCGCGTGCCGTGGGTCGAACGGCGCCCCGGCGTCTTCTGGAAGGTGCTGTGGGAGGATCCGGACGGCCGGCACAAGGCCATCCTGATGCGCTATGAGCCGGGCGCGACGATTCCCCGTCACCGCCACGTCGGCGACGAGCAGATCTTCGTTCTCGAGGGGAGCGTTACCGACGATACCGGCGTCTGCACGGCCGGCAACTACGCGCGCCGGCCCCCGGGCTGCGTGCACGCGGTCGCGAGCGCGACGGGCGCCGTCGTGTTGGCCATCACCTCGGGTCCCGCGGAGCCCGTCTAGGGTAGTCGGAACTTCGCGGATGATTCGTTGGGTGGAGCCGGGGGCCGCTCTCCGGGAACACGCTGCGTTGCCACCGCCTGCGCCGACTCGTCATGGGCCACGATGATGACGGTCCACTGCCACACCGACACGCAGAAGCCACGGTTCCCGGGAGAGCGGCCCCCGGCTCCACCCCCAACTCAGGTCGACGAGGCTCGGACTCGCCGCCCTAGGCTTGGACTTCGCCGAGGTCGAGGGCGTCACTCAAAGTGCGGAGCATGAGAAAGAGGGTGGCCCGGACGCGCTCGTCGTACTCGGCCGCGGCGCCGCCATAGAAGACGCCCAGGATGTAGCCGACCAGCGTGCGATGCGAGGGATCATCGGCCGCGCTCAGCACCGCGGCCGGGTCGGCGGCCTCGGTGCGCCGCAGCCATTCCGTGGTGGCCTCGTGCGCCTCGAGGATTCGCGCCTCGGCCAGCGGCGGAAACGGCTGGCCGAGGCTGCGCTCGAGGGTCTTGAAGAGCAGGAAGCAGAGACCGAGGGCGGCTTTCTGCACGGCGGCGTCCCGCTCGCGGGTCATGGCCTGCGCGAAGGCCGCGACGTGCGGCTGCTGGGCGAGAAAGGCGCCGGCTTCGGCCTCGACGCGGCCCGGCGGGTACGCCGCCGTCTCCCGCCAGACCTCGTCGACCAGCGCCTGATCGATGCCTCGCATCGTTTCGAGGAATCTCCTTGCGGCTCCGAGGGCACTCCGGTAAGGTGAGGCCTTGGAATTCTAGCATGCGGCAGGCCGTCGGCCGGGCCTGTGTGAGCGACTTCCCACGACAAGGTCGGGCAAAGGCATGATGATGAGCAAGGAAAGCATCTGGCTGGCGATCGGCTTCCTCGGTCAGGCGTTCTTCTCGATGCGGTTCCTGATCCAATGGATCGCCTCCGAGCGAAAGAAGGAGAGCGTCATTCCCATCTCCTTTTGGTTCTTCTCCCTCGGCGGCGGGTTCACCCTGCTGATCTACGCGATCTACCGCCTCGATCCCGTCTTTATTCTCGGGCAAGGGGCCGGGCTGTTCGTCTACCTCCGCAACCTTTATCTGATCCGGCGCAAGGCCCGGCTGGCCGAGGCCAGCGCGTAGCTCCGGAAAGGAACCGTGGGAATGAACGACGCGATCCGCTGGGGGCTGCCGCAGACACGAGAGATCCTCATGATCCCGGGGCCGACGGAGCTGCCGTGGCCGGTGATCCAGGCGATGAACCAGCCGCCGGTGATCCAGTACGACCAGAACTTCGACGTCAAGGTGCTCGAGCCCGTAAACCTGGCGCTGTGCAAGATCTTCCAGACGTCCCGCGGCGAGGTCATCACCATGCAGGGGTCGGGCAAGACGGCGCTCGAGACCAGCGCGGTGTCCCTGGTCGAGCCCGGCGAGCGCGTGCTCACGGTGGTCGCGGGGCACTTCGGCATCCTCATGCGCGAGATCATGAAGCGGATCGGCGCCGAGGTGACGGAATTCACGGTGCCCTTGGGCCAGCCGATGGACCTCGGAAAGCTCGAAAAGGAGATCGAGCGCGTCCGGCCCAAGGTCGTTACGCTCGTCCACAACGAGACTTCGACCGGCACGACCTACCCCGCCGCCGACGTGGCCAGGATCGTGAAGCGCCACGGGGCGCTCTTCCTCCTGGATACCGTGTCCTCCCTGGCCGGGATCGACGTGCGGACCGAGGAGTGGGGCGTGGACATCAATATGACGAGCTCCCAGAAGTGCCTCGCGGCCCCGCTGGGCATGGCGATCGTCGCCGTGGGGCCCGGGGCCTGGGAATCGATGGAGCGACGGAAGCGGAAACCCTCGTCCTGGGTGTACGACCTCATGCGGTGGCGCGAGGAATGGATTCCGGTCTCGCGCGGCGGCAAGGTCCCCGACGGCTCCCAGCGCCGGCAGCCCATGTCGATAACGAGCCATCTGACGCAGGCCCTCGGCGCTGCGGTGAGGCTCGTGCTCGAGGAGGGCCTGCCCCACCGCTTCCGCCGCCACGCCGCGGCGGGCCGTGCCTTCCGCGCGGGGCTGGACGCGATGCGGGTCGAGATGTTCGCGCACCCGTCGCTCTACTCGGATACCGTCTCCTGCTTCAAGACCCCCAACGGCATCGAAGCCGGCGCCGTCGTCACGCTCATGCGCGAGCGGTTCGGCATCCTCATCGGCACCGGGCTCGGTGACATGCGCCGCGGCACCTTGCGAGTGGGGCACATGGGCATCACGGCCAGCCCGCTCTACGTGCTGCCCACGCTCTCCGCCCTAGAGATGGCGCTGGGCGAGCTGGGGCACAAGGCCGAGGCCGGGGCCGGCGTCGCGGCCGCCCAGGCCATCTTCGCCAACCCGCCGGCGTGATCGTCGTCCCGGACGACTTCCCCTCGGTCTTCGCCGACAGCGAGGCCCACGCGCGCGCCAAGGCACTGGGCGAGCTCCGCGTCTTCACCGAGCGCGGCGCCGATCGGGAGGATGAGCTCATCCGCCGCATCGGCCGCGCGCGCGCCGCCATCAATATCCGCGCCCACGCCCGGTTCACCGAAGCCGTCTTTGCCGCCTGCCCCGACCTCAAGCTGGTGTCCGTCTGGGGCACGGGCACCGACAATATCGATCTGAACGCCGCCGGCATGCGCGGCGTCACCGTCTGCAACACTCCGGGCATCAATGCCTTCGCGGTCGCCGAGCACGCGCTCGCGCTCATGCTGGCGGTGGCGCGCAAGATCACCCTGCTGGACGCCGAGCTGCGCAAGGGCAAGTGGCCGCGCGAGCTCCTCACCCAGCTGACCGGCAAGACGCTCGGCGTCTTCGGCATGGGCGCCATCGGCAGCCGCCTCGCCACGCTTGGCCGCGGCATCGGGATGCGGGTGCTCGGCTGGAGCGCCACTGGGGACGAGAAGCGCATATTGAAGACGGGCGCCGGAGCGGCCACCAAGGACGAGATCCTCCGCAGCGCCGATGTCGTGAGCCTGCACGTGCGGCTGACTCCCGAGACCCGCGGCTTCCTCGGGCGGAAAGAGCTGGCGCTCATGAAGCCCACGGCGATCCTCGTGAACACCGGACGCGGCGCCTTGGTCGACCGTGAGGCGCTCCTCGACGCGCTGAAGCAGCGCCGCATTCTCGGCGCCGGCCTCGACGTCTTTCACCAGGAGCCGCTGGCGCCCGACGATCCGATCCTGGCCCTCCCCAATGTGGTTTGCTCGCCCCACAATGCGGGCCAGACGCCCGAGGTCATCCGCGACGGGCTGCTCGCGGCCGTCGAGAACGTCGAGCGCTTCCTCAAGGGTTCACCCACCAATCTGGTCGTCGCCCCGCTCAAGTAGCCCGGACTGCCCGGCCGGCGCCATGTAGGCGAGATCCACGGAGGCAACCATGACGCGAACCATCCAGCAGCGCCTGACGTTCAACGCCAGCCCGGAGCGGCTGTTCAAGCTCTACACCGATTCGAAGCAGCACTCCGCCGTCACCCAAGGAAAGGCCACGATCAGCCGCCGGCCGGGCAGCCGCTTCACGGCCTTTGGCGGCGCGCTGCGGGGCCGGATGCTGGCGGTGGTGCCCGGACGGATGGTGGTGCAGACCTGGCGCAGCACCGGCTGGAAGAAGGACGATGCCGACTCGATCCTGATCCTCACCTTCAGCAAGGCGGGGCGCGGCGGCGGCCGCGTCGATCTCGCTCACGTCAATGTCCCGGCGCATGACCATGCCGGCGTGCGGCGCGGCTGGCCCAAGTACTACTGGCGTCCGTGGCGCGCCTTTCTCACGCGCGCGCGGCGGCGCGGGCGCTAGGAAACCCTCATCGGTGGCGTCGTGGTGGAAGAGGGCGTAAGCTCCCGGATATCCCCGCTCAAAGGAGGCTCATCATGGCGAAGATCCTGAAGTGCGGCGACCTGATGCCCGGCTGCAACTTCGTCGTGGAAGGCAAGGACGAGGCCGAGGTGATGGCCAAGGGCGCGGAGCACGCCAAGCAGGCCCACGGCATGGCGAACATCCCGCCGGAGGTGGCCGCGAAGGTCAAGGCCGCCATCAAAGAAAAGTAGCCGGCGTCACTCGGGTCGGGCCGGGGCCGCTCCCACCGGAGCACGCTGCGTTGCAACGCCTCCACGCCCGTTCCTCACGGGCCACGAGAACGCGGTTTCTGCCACATCGGGACGCAGAAGATACGGTTCCGGTGAGAGTGGCCCCGGCCCGACCCGGCGACGCTAATCGCCCCGCTGGGGCGAGAAGCGAGCCAGACGAGGCCCGAGAGAGGAGGCGGCGCGAGGCGTACGCGTTTGTACGTTGAGCGCCGGCGACGACCGAGAACGACGTCTGGCGACGCTAATCGCCCCAGCTAGAGCAGGCTGCGCACCGCCGCGGCAATATCATCCCTCGACGGGATCGTAGCCTGCTCCAGCTTGTCGTTGTACGGCATGGGCACGTTGCGGGCTCCGAGCCTCACGATGGGCGCGTCCAGCTCGTCGAACGCGCGCTCGGTGACCAGGGCCGCCACCTCGGCGCCGAAGCCACCGCGCTTGACGGCCTCGTGCACGATGACCAGGCGGTGGGTCTTCCCCACGGATTCCAGGATGGCCTGCTCGTCGAGGGGGACCAAGCTCCGCGGGTCGATCACCTCGAGGCTGATGCCGTCCGCCTCAAGATCCTGCGCGGCGCCCAGCGCCCGCTGAACCATCATCTGAGTCGCGACGACCGTGACGTCGGTGCCCCGACGCTTGACGTCGGCCTTGCCGAGGGGGATCAGGTACTCGCCTTCCGGCACCTCCCCCCTGGTCGGGTAGAGCATCTTGTGCTCGAGGAAGATAACCGGGTTGTCATCCCGGATGGCGCTGGCGAGGAGTCCCTTGGCGTCGTAGGGCGTGGAGGGCGCCACCACGACAAGCCCGGGCACGTGGACGAACCAGGCCTCGAGACTCTGCGAGTGCTGGGCGGCCAGACGGATGCCCCCGCCCTGCGGGCCGCGGATCACCAGCGGCACCGTCGGACGGCCGCCCAGCATGTAGCGGATCTTCGCCGCCTGATTGACGACCTGATCCATGGTCATGGCGATGAAGTCCCAGATCTGGATCTCCACGATGGGCCGCATGCCCGCCACGGCCGCGCCCACACCCATGCCCACGAAGGACGGCTCCGAGATGGGCGTATCGCGCACGCGATCTTCCCCGAACCGCTCGCGAAGGCCGCGGGACACGCCGAAGATGCCGCCGATCAGCCCGACATCTTCCCCCATGAGGAAGACGCGGTCGTCCCGCGCCATCTCCTGCCGGAGCGCGGCGTTCAGCGCCTCGGCAAATGTCATCTCGCCACCGGCCCGGCTCGCCGGCTCCTCCCCGCGCGCGTGCGGGGCGTAGACCGCGGCCTCCATCACCTCCACCGTCGGCTCTGGGCTCTCCACGGCATAGGCCGCGGCGGCGTCCAGCTCGCCGTCGACCCGCTGTCGCAGCTCCTTGAGCTCCACGTCACTCGCGCCCATATCGATCAGGCGGTGCTCGACGCGGGCGATCGCGTCGCGCGCGATCCACTCGAGCTCCTCTTCCTTGGTGCGGTACTCGGGCAGATTGGCGCGCATGCTGTGGCCGCCCCAGCGGTAGGTGACCGCCTCGACGCAGCTCGGGCCCTCCCCGCGCCGGGCGCGCGCCACGGCCTCCCCCACCGCTTCGTGGACGGCCAGGAGGTCGTTGCCGTCCACTCTCACCGCCGGAATCCCATAGGCCCGCGCGCGCGCGGTCACCCCCTCGCCCGCTGTGGTGCGCGACTGGTCGGTGGAGAGCGCGTACTTGTTGTTCTCGCAGACGAAGATGAAGGGTAGCGTCCACACCGCCGCCAGGTTCATGGTCTCGTGGACGACGCCCTGATTGGCCCCGCCGTCCCCGAAGAACGAGAGCACGACCCGGTCCGTGCCCCGCAACTTGGCGGCCAGCGCCGCGCCGGCGCCGAGCGGGACGCCGGCGGCGACAATGCCGTTGGCGCCGAGGATGTTGAGGTCGAGCGCGGCGATGTGCATGGAGCCGCCCAGCCCGCGGCAGTAGCCCGACTCGCGCCCCATGAGCTCGGCCATCATGAGGTCGAGCCGGGCGCCCTTGGCGATGCAGTGGCCGTGGCCGCGGTGATTGCTGATGACGGAATCCTCGCGAGTGAGGTGGGCGCAGGCGCCCGTCGCCACCGCCTCCTGCCCGACGTAGCTGTGGGCCGTGCCCTTGACGAGCCCCGCATTGAAGAGCTCCACCGTCTTCTCGTCGAAGCGGCGGACGCGAACCATGACCTGGTAGAGGCGCTTCAGCGTTTCAATGTCGATCGTCACGGGTCCCTCCATGCCGGGCGGCTCCGGGGCGGCCCGAAGGGCGTCAGATTGCGAGCGCGTCGCGGAGCACCTCGGCCGGGTGCTTCGCCCGGCGCTCCGCCAGGTGGGCGATCTGCTGGCGGCAGGAAATGCCCGGCGCGACGATCTCCGTGTCCTCGGACGCGGCCTGGACGGCGGGCACGAGCCGCCGATTGCCCAGCGTCACCGAGACGTCGTAGTGCTCCTTCTCGAATCCGAACGAGCCCGCCATCCCACAGCAGCCCGAATCCACCTCGGTTACGTCGAATCCCGCCCACTGCAGCGCCTGCACCGTCGCCCCCGTCCCCACCAGGGCTTTCTGGTGGCAGTGGCCGTGGAGCAGCGCCCGGCGGCGGCCGTCGCTGAAGCGCAGGGACAGGCCTCGCTGCCGCTCCCTCAGCAGGAACTCCTCGAGGAGAAAGCTCGACCGCGCGACGGCGCGTGCCGCTTCGGTGCGCACCAGCTCCGGCGTCTCGTCCCGCAGCGTGAGCAGGCAGGAAGGCTCGAGTCCCACGATGGGCACGCCGCGCGCGACCCACGGGTGGAGGCGCTCGACGTTCCATTCGGCATGCGCCTTGGCCTCGGCCAGCATCCCCTTCGAGATCAGCGGCCGCCCGCAGCATTTCTTGTCCGCCAGCTCGACCCGGTAGCCGCCGGCCTCGAGCAGCTCCACGGCGGCCCGGCCGATCTCCGGCGCATTGTACGTCGCAAAGGTGTCGTGGAAGAGCAAGACGCTGCCCCGTGGAGCATCAGCATCCAGGCGCGGGCGCCGGCGGTCAAACCAGTCGGTGAAGGTCTCGCGGGCGAAGGCCGGCAGCGGCCGGCGGCTGTCGATGCCGAAGAGTCGCTCCATCAGCAGGCGATTCGGACGGGATCGGGCGATCCAGTTCGACAGCGGCGCCAGGCGCGAGCCGAGCCACGAGAGCCGCGCGATGCGGCCGAAGAGGCGGTTGCGCAGCGGCAGGCCGTTCACCGAATAGTAGTGGTGAAGGAACTCGTACTTCATCTTCGCCATGTCGACGTTGGACGGGCACTCGGCCTTGCACCCCTTGCACTCGAGGCAGAGATCCATGACCTCGAAGAGGCGGTGGCCGGCGAGGTCTGCGGGCGGCACCTTCCCCGACAGCACCGCCCGGAGCGCGTTGGCGCGACCGCGGGTCGAGTGCTCCTCATCGCGCGTGGCCATGTACGACGGGCACATGGTGCCCTCGAGCTTTTTGCGGCACACCCCGACGCCGTTGCACATCTCCACGGCGGCCGCGAACCCGCCCTGAGCGGAGAAATCCAGAAGGGTCTTGGGCTCCCAGGTCTTGTACTCGGTTCCGTAGCGCAGATGCTCGGTGATGCCCGGGCTCGAGACGATATTGCCCGGGTTCATCAGGTTGCGCGGATCGAAGGCCGCCTTCAGCTCCTGGAACGCCGTGAAGATCGCCGGCCCGTAGACGCGCTCGAGGAACGGGCTGCGTGCGCGGCCGTCGCCGTGCTCGCTGGAGATCGCGCCGCCGAAGGACAGGACGAGGTAGAAGATCTCGTCGGCCATGGCGCGCACCTGCTCGAGCCCGCGCTGGGTCTTGAGGTTGATCAGCGGGCGGATGTGCAGGCAGCCCACCGAGCAATGCCCGTAGTAGGCGCCCTGCGCGCCATGCTTGGCCATGATCTCCTTGAAGCGCGGGACGAACTCCGGCAGATGCTTGGGATCGACCGCCGTGTCCTCGACGAAGGCGATGGGCTTGGACTCGCCCTTGGTGCCGAGGAGCAGCCCGAGGCCGGCCTTGCGGAGCTTCCAGATGGACTGCTGCTCGGCGGAATCGTAGGCCAGGTGCGAGGCATAGCCGAAGCGCTCGCGGGCGCGCCGGGCCTCGAGGGCTTCCACCTTGCCCTTGACCTCCGTCTCCGTATCCCCTGAGTACTCCACGATCAGGATCGCTGCCGGGTCGCCCTGGACGAAGCCCATGCGCTTGGACTGCTCGATATTGCCTCGGGCGAGATCGAGGATCATCTTGTCGGTCAACTCGACCGCGTAGGGCCCCGTCTCGAGGATGGCCTGGGAGGACTCGAGCGCCTCCTGGATGTCGTGGTAATGGATGACGTCCAGCGCCGTGGCCTTGGGACGGCGCACCAGCCGCACTTTGGCCTCGACCACCGTGAGGAAGGTGCCCTCGGAGCCCACGATGAGCCGCGCCATGTTGAGCGGCCGGTCCTTGACGAGCTCGTCGAGGTTGTAGCCGCACACGCGCCGCCAGTGCTTCTGCGGGTAGCGAGTCGCGATCTCCTCACGGTATTGCTCGCGGATGCGCGCGACCTCACGATAGATCTGGCCTTCCAGCCCCGGCGACTGCATCTTCGCCCGGAACGTCTCCGGCGTGACCTCGCCGAACACCGCGCGGCTGCCGTCGGCCAGGATCGTGCTGATCTCGAGCACGTGCTCGATGGTGAGGCCGTAGGCGATGGAGTGGGCGCCGCCGGAGTTGTTGCCGATCATGCCGCCGAGGGTGGCGCGATTGGAGGTCGAGGTATCGGGCCCGAAGAGCAGCTCCATCGGGCGCACGTGATGGTTCAGCTCGTCCTGGACCAGTCCCGGCTGCACCCGTGCCCAAAGCGCCTCGGCATCGATCTCGAGCACTTTCGCCATGTAGCGCGAGAAGTCGAGGACCACCGCGCGGTTCACCGTCTGCCCCGTGAGCGAGGTGCCGCCGCCGCGCGGCAGCAGCGGCACCTGCTGGCGGTTGGCGATCTCGATCGCGGCCTGCACGTCGCCCGCGTGCCGCGGGATGACGATCCCGATGGGCTCCACCTGGTACATCGAGGCGTCCGTGGAGTAGAGCAGCCGCGCGTAAGAGTCGAAGCGGACGTCGCCTTCGACGTCGCGGCGCAGTTCCGCTTCGAGGTCGTTCATGGAGGGGATTATACTATGGTGGTGCTGGGCTTCCGGATCGCGCTGCTCGTCGTGCTCCTCGCCGCCCCCGCGGCGGCGGCGCCCTCGGCGCCGCCCCTGGCGTTCAAGCGGCTGGACGGCGCGGGCGAGTTCGATTCCCGCGCGCTCATCGGCAAGAAAGTCCTGGTCGTCCGGTTCCAGGCCTCCTGGTGCAAGGTGTGCGCGACCGAAGCAGCCGACATTCAGCGCATCTCCGTGAAGTACCAGCTGCTCGACGTGGAGGTGGTCGCCCTCCACGTCCAGGACACGGCGGCGGATGCCCAGCGCTTCCTCAAGGCCCACGGCGCCACGTACGCGGCTGGTCTTGATCCCAAGCTCAGCATTGCCAAGCGCTTCGGGTTCAAGGGCACGCCGTATACCGTCGTCATCGACAAGCGCGGCGAGATCGTCAGGCGCATCCACGGCCGGGCGGACGAGAAGGCCCTGGCCCGCGTGCTCGATCCGCTCGTCAAGCCGGTGCCGAAGCGCACGCCGCCCGCCCGCATGCAGTAGCGCGTGGATCTCCCGCTCTTCGCGCGCGGCGCGGCCATCGGGTTTTCCATCGCCGCGCCTGTCGGCCCCATCGGCGTGCTGTGCATCCGACGCACCCTGGCCGACGGCCGGGCGGCGGGCTTCGTCTCCGGCCTCGGCGCCGCCGCGGCCGACGCGGTCTATGGCGGCATCGCCGGCTTCGGCCTCACCGCGATCTCTTCGCTGCTTCTGACCCGCCAGGGCGCGCTGCGGCTCATCGGCGGCGCTTTCCTCTGCTACCTGGGGGCGCGGACGTTCTTCTCCCGGCCGGCCCCGGGCGGCAGCTCCCTGTCGGGCGCCGGCCTGACCCGCGGCTTCGGCTCGACGTTTTTGCTCACGCTGACGAATCCCACGACCATCCTGTCGTTCGCCGCGGTCTTCGCGGGCCTCGGCGCCATCGGACCCACGCGGGGACTCGGGTCGGCCGTCACGCTCGTGTCCGGGGTGTTCCTGGGATCGGCGCTCTGGTGGCTGACGCTCAGCCTGGGCGTGGGAGCGCTGCGCGCGAGGCTGACCCTGGCCGCGCTCGGCTGGGTCAATCGCCTGGCGGGGCTCGTCATCCTGGCCTTCGGCGTCACGGCGCTCCTCGCCGCCCGGTGGGCGCCGTGAGCGCTAGGGCTTCAGCATCACCTTGATCGCGCGGTCTTCCTTCTTGTCGAAGATCGCGTAGCCCTTGGGCGCGTCGCCGAGCGGGATGGTATGGGTGATGATGCGGGTGGGGTGGAGCCGGCCCGTCTGAATCAGCGGCATCAGCGTCGTGATGTAGTTGCGCGCATTGCAGATGCCCATCCTGAGCGTGAGGTCCTTGAAGAAGGCTTCGCGCGCGGGGAACCCGATGGATTGCTCCACGTAGACGCCCACCGAGGAGACCGTCCCGCCCGCCCGCACGGACTGGATGGCCTGGGCGAAGGGCGTCTCGTGCCCCACGCACTCGAGCACGGCGTCCGGCCCGCGGCCCGCCGTGAGCCCGCGCAGCTGCTCCGCCGGCTCGCCGCGATCGAGGCTCACGGGGATGCCGCCCAGCTCTTCGGCCAGCTTGAGCCGGTAATCGACGCGGTCCACCACGAAGACGCGGCTCGGGCCGAAGAGGTGGGCGGACTGCAGCGCCAGCAGCCCGACCGGGCCGGCTCCGAAGACGGCGACGGTGTCACCCGGCCGGATGCCAGCGTTCTCGGCGCAGACATAGCCCGTCGAAAGGATATCGCCGAGGAAGAAGACCTCTTCGTCGCGCATATTGGCCGGCACCTTCTCGCACATGTAGTCGGCGAACGGCACGCGGATGGCCTCGGCCTGGCCGCCGGGATACTGCTTGCCGAAGCGGCCGCCGAACACCGCGCGCCCGGTGGTGGAGCACTGCGTGGGGAGCCGCATCCGGCACCACTCGCACTGGCCGCAGGAAATGGAGAAGGGAGCCAGGATGCGGTCGCCCTTCTTCACCTTGGTCACGGCGGCGCCCACCTCCTCGACGATCCCCATGAACTCGTGGCCCATGACGACGCCCGGCTCGATGCCCGGCACGCGCCCGTGGTACTGGTGGAGATCCGAGCCGCAGACGGCGCTGGTGGTGATTCGCACGACCGCGTCGGTCGGGGCGGTGATCGTGGGGTCGGGCACCGACTCGACGCGCACGTCGCCGGTTCCGTGGAGCGTGATGGCCTTCATGACAGTCCTCCGCTTCTCCGCAGCGTTTCGTAGCGAATGAGCGCCGCGCCGCCCCGGACCGTAGCGTCCTTCTCGAGCGCCAGCACCTCCAGGCGCGTCCCGGCAATGGCCTTGGCGAAGGCGTAGCGCTCGAGGCTGGCGCGAAGCTCCTTCTCCAAGGGTTTGATCGACTTGGCGACGCTGCCCGCGAGCAGCAGCCGCTCGGGGTTGATCCCGTTGACGATGACGGCCAGGCCGGCGCCCAGCGCCTCGAGCGTCTCGGACACGACCTCGCGCGCCGTGGGGTCACCGCTCACGGCCAGCTCGAAGACTTCCTGCGCGGCGACACGGCGGCCGAGCCGTTCAGATCCGATCTCGGCGATATCCGTTCCAGAGACATAGGCCTTCAGGCAGCCGCGCCCGCCACAGACGCACGGCCGGCCGTCGAAGTTGACCGGCACGTGCCCCAGCTCGCCCCCGAAGCCTCCATGTCCCCGGTGCAGCCGGCCGTCGAGGACGATGCCGCCGCCGACGCCCGTGCCGAGCGCAAGCAGGACGAGCGAGCGCGCGCCCTTCCCCGCACCGAACATCCACTCGCCGAGGACCAGCACGTTGACGTCGTTGTCGACGAAGACGGGCACACCCAGTCGCTTGTGGATGGTCTCGGCCAGGGGCATCGAGGCCAGCTCGGGCACGTAATGAACGTCCGTGCCGATGATGCCCGTATCGGTGTCCACGGCGCCCGGCACCCCGATGCCTATCCCCGCCAGCCCCACTTCGTGCCGGCGCGCCGTCTCCTGGAGCCGGCGCAGCAGGTCGAGCAAGGTCACCATGGCCGTGCCCGGGCCAAGCTTGTGGGTGGGCTCGCGGAAGTGGCCGAGCACCTCGCCCTCGGCGGTGACGAGGCCGGCCGCCATGGTCGTGCCGCCCAGATCCACGCCGATGGCCAGCCCCGGCATCAGGCCGCGCTCCAGCAATTGCCGAAGTGAGCGAGGCGAATCCCCTCCCGCGCCACGGCCTCCCGCGCGCGCGGGTCGGTCAGCCCGGCCAGCTCCGTCTCGCGCTGCTTGCCGTAGCGGCTGTAGGCGAGATCATCGTCGAAGTAGCCGGGATGGGTCATGAACTCCGTGACACCGCCCGGCAGCGAGGCCAGATGCTCGAGCACCCGCTCGGCGGACCAGTAGGGCTCGGGCCCCGACTCACCCACGAAATGATCGGGTGTGCGCAGCGTGAGCCGTCGCGCGGCCACGCGCACCTGGTCGTCCTGACTCCGCACCGGCACCTTGATGGCCCGCGCGAAGTCCAGCACCAGCTCGAGGATCGGCTCGTGGCGGCCAATATGATGATGCGTGTCGAGATGGGTCGGGAATCTTCCCATGATCTTCCGGAATTCGTCAATCTGCGTTCCCAGTTCAATCCGGGCTTCATCTTTGCTGGCTCGCTTCGCGGCCTCCCGGGCGTCGCGGACGAACTTGCCCTCGGCGTCCACGAGCGACGGCACGCGCTTGGGATTGGCCACAGGCGCGCCGAGGGTCAGATTCATATGGAGCCCGACGCCGAGCTCCGCGGCCTTCAGCTCGTCGACCAGCGTCGGCTCGAGAGGCCGGTTCACGATCAGGGTCGTGCTGGTCACGATCCCCTTGGCGCCGGCCTCCAGGATCCCGCGGCTCACGCCGCGCGTCAGGCCGAAGTCGTCGGCATTGACGATGAGCGTCCGGGAGGGCTTCATCCCTGGCGCGCACCCGGCCGAACGCCCTGCACGACGAATCGCTCGACCGTCGAGGGCAGCCCGACCCGCGGCAGAGCGCCTTCGACGTCGAGCGCGCGGATGTGGTCGAGCCGCTCGTAGCCGATGCGCGGGAAGCTCTGCGTCTCGCGCGCCAATACCGAGGCCTCGAGCCCCGCGGCCTGCAGGCGCGCGAGCGCGCCCTTGAGGCCGAGAAAGGCGAACATGGTGAAGATCAGCCGCCCGCCATCGGCGAGGTGCGAGGGCGCGCCCGCGATCACGCGCTCGAGCAGATCCCAGCCGTCCACGCCGCCATTGTCCGCCGCGGCCGCGGGATCGTCCCGATCCCGCCCGGGCGGCGTCGGCATCTGGGGCGGGCTCGTGCAGATCAGGTCGAAGCGGAGATCGGCAACCGGAGCGAAGCCGTCGCCGAGCCGTATGTCCACCTTGTCGCCCACGCCATTGATCGCGGCGTTCTCGCGCGCGCAGGCGAGAGCCGCGGGAACGATGTCGGTGGCGACGACCCGGCAGCCGGCCCGCGCCGCCAGCACGGCCGCGAGCCCGATGCCCGTGCCGATCTCGAGCACGCGCTCGCCCGGCCGGAAGACCAGGTGACGGCAGAACAAGAGCGAGCCTGCCTTGGGCGGCTGGACGCCGTCGGCAACCTTGAAGAGGCACCCCGCGTAGAGATAGAGGAGCTGCCCCGCGTCCTGGCTCACGCGCGCCCCTCTCCCATCGCAAATCGATCTCCACCAGAGGGTGGGGGCGGGATCGCTCTCCCTGGAACCGTGTCTTCTGCGCATCGGTGTGGCAGGGAACCGGATTCTCGTGGCCCGTGAGAAGTCCACGCTGCGGGTGGCAACGCAGCGTGTTCCAGGGGGAGCGGTCCCGGCCCTACCCGATGAATCGCTTGAGGATTTCCGATGGACTTCGGCCTCACCACGCTAGCCCTTGCCCATCACGCGCCGGAAATACATCCGCAGCGCTTCCTTGAGCTGGGCGCGGGCGCCCGCGGCCGTCTGAGCGTCCTCGAGCTGCTCGAGCTCGAGCTGGAGCGGCACGCCTTCTTTCTTGACGCCGTCCAGCTCGGCCGTGAGGCCGCAGCGCTCGTCGGATTCGGTGAAGACGACCTTGGCGCGCGTGAAGCTCTTGTCGTCCTGGGCAATCTGCTCGATGGTCTCGGTGAGGAGGCGCTTGATCGCCTCCTGGTCCGGCGCGGGGACCGTTGAGAACGCGGCAGTCAGGCGGATCTCGGCCATGATGTCTCCGGGCCTACTTGGCGTCGTAGATTTTCAGGATGTCGGCATGCGCCCTGGCGGCGTTGGCCCGGATGGCGAAGCTGATGGCCTCGCGCACCTCGTCTTCGGTGGCGCCGGCGGTCCTGGCACCTGCCAGGTCGCGCTTGGCTCAGTGGGTGTTGCCCACGGCCAGATTGGCCGCGAGGTAGCACAGGCTGGCCGTCTTGGCATCCAGGGCGCCCTTCTTGAACTTCCACGACGCGATGACTCGCTCTTCCATTGTGATCGTTCTCCTTTTCACCTTGCTCCCTCTCCCCTCTGGGGAGAGGGCCGGGATGAGGGGTGGGATGCACCCTCGGCGGCGAACTCGAAGGGGTGCAGCCGGCAGCTCCAGACGCCCCCGTCGTTCTGAATCAGGAGGCAGACGCGGACGCGGTCGCCGCGCCGCTCCGTCCAGAGAAACACGCTGGCGTCTTCCGCCTCGCCGCATTCGTCGCACACCCACGCCGTCGCGAAACACTCGGGCGCCGCGAGTGCGGCGGCGTGCGCCTCCGGATCGACGTAGAGCGGCAACGCGTCGGGGATGAACGCGCCGATGTCGGGGAAGTACGGGAGCAGCGGCCGGGCCGGCGCCCCGCGCCAAGCGTCGAGCAGGGGGAGCGCCGGCGTTTCCGCGCGCGCCGAGACAAGCTGCATCTCGTCGGTGAGGTCTCCCTCGACGAGCATCGAGTCCGCCAGGAACTTTCGCAGGTCGTCGAGGTCGGCTTGACCCCGGTAGAGGCGCCCGGCGAAATCACCGCGCTCGGCGGGCGCAAGCAGGAAGTACGGGGAGGCTGGCGACAGCTCGAAGGCCGGCCCGGCGATGGCATAGACGCGCCCGCCGTCCGGCCGTTGGCCCGCGCCATTGTGCCAGATCAGCGTGGCGGTTGCTCCGGGCTGGATCCACTCAGGGGTGTCGGCCATTGGGCGCCCTCGACGACGCCCAAGTGTATCACGCGAAAACGAAAGCGGATTACCCGACGATCAGTCGGAGGCGGAAATCGGCGACACCCGCCGAATCATCTCGACGACGCCCTTGTCGTCGAAGTACAGCACCCATCCGAGCGGGTAGACCCAGGCTTCCTTCGCCTTGGACCGGATGGCCGACCAGTGCCGCTCGGACAGGGCCGCCATGAGCGCCGGGTCGATGGTCTGCTCGGTCGGGTCCTCCAGCAGCACTTTGACTTCTTCGGGCGAGCTCCCCGGCGTCACCTGCTTCCAGAAGCGGAAGTCGCTGAACCGGGTCGTCTGCTGCAGCTCGGGGTGCTCGCGCAGATACTTGGAGATGCGCGAGTCGATCTGGTCCTCCCAGTACCGCTTCTCCTCGAAGTTGGGCCCGCGTCCGTTGACCTCGTAGGAGCGCACGACAAGGAACTCCTGGGCGAACGGCCCGCGCGTGGTCCGCTCCACGACCTCGGTCGAGAGGCATCCGACCGCCGCCAGCGCGATCACGCTCCCGCACAGCAGCCGAGCCAAGGCCGGCATCAGGTCTCCATTATATGAGAGCCGACTCCAGGACGATGCCCCGATCGATGACCCGCGCGGCGCGCCCGAGGACCGCCGCCAGCGCGGCCGGCACTTCCGGCGCTTCGGCAAGCTGGCGCAGGACGTCGATGAGCCGCCGCATGGCGCGGACGAGATCGCCTTCGTGCCCGCCGAAGGATTCCTCCACGATGCCGCCCCAATCATCCTCGCCCGAGGCCCACCGAAACACCGAGGGCATGAAGCCGGTGGAGAGGCCCACGGGCATCGGCAGCTGGTGCCGGCGCTGGACCTCGAGGATCCGCGTGGCCACGGATTCGAGCTCGTGGACCTTGCGCTTGAGCTTGGGCCGCTTCTTGAGGAACAGCCGCGCAACGGCCGAGTCGCCGGAGCGCGATTCCTCGATGAGGCAGGAGCACAGCGTGGCGGCTTCGGGCAGCGTGGCGTCGTCCAGAATGCCACGGTCCACGACCTCGGCAATGAGCAGCTCGTTGTCGTGACGGAGGCCGGAGATCAGCTGCCCCTTGGCCAGCAGCTTGCCGTCCTGCACGGCGCCGAAGCGCTCGAGCACTTCGACCACCCGAAGAAATTCCTGCCAGTAGGCGTTGCGGAAGCCGTCGAGCATCTGCTCCTTCTGGGCCAGCGCCCGCTCGAGCGTCTCGAGGCCCTTCCATGCCTGATCGCACTTGGGCTGCGAGCCCCACGGGCAGCGGTGGCACTCGACGGCGGCCAGCGCCGCCTCGGGGCCCTGGTTGCGCTCGCGCTCGATCAGGTCGGGGACCGAGACCTGGGCCATCTGCTCCGACAGCCCTCGCGTCCGCTGCTGCCAGTCGCGCGGCAGGTGCAGCGGCGGCGTCTGCCAGAAGATCTTCTTGATATTGCCTTCCTTCAGCTGGACCGTGCCGCCGTGGGGCAGCAATACCTGCACGAGTGTCCGGTGGCGCCGGCGGTCCGTGCCGCAGATGAGCCCCAGGCTTGCGCCGCTCTTGCGCCGAACGAGGGCGAGCCGCCCGGGCTCGGCCTCGCCCACCGAGCGGCCCCGCCGGCCGCCGCGGCCGCGGGCCATGCGGGCCGCTTCGACATCGGCGCGCAGCGTCCGGTACCGGCCAATGCGCGAGAAGTCGCCGCACGGGGCCTGGAAGCGCCGGGCGTCCTCGACCGCCATCTCGAGGCTCCGCACCTCGGCCTCGAGCCCGCGCATCTTCTTGAGGTTTTGGTACTGGCCGAAGGAGGACTCGACGGTGCGCCGGATCGTGGCCAGGTCGCTCCCCGTGGAGAGCAGCAGCGCGACTGAGCCATAGCCCAGCTTGAACTGGCTCACGACGGGCTCGGGCGGCCCGTCGACCACGCGCTTCATGTCGTCGAGGCCGTCGCGCACGTCCAGCGCCATCACGCATTTGCCCTCGGGGTCGATGCCGCGCCGCCCCGCCCGTCCCGCCATCTGCGTCAGCTCGTTGTGGGTGAGGCTGCGGAAGCCGCGATCCGTCCGCTTCGTCAGCGACTGGAGCACGACGCACTTGGCCGGCATGTGGATGCCGAGGGACATGGTCTCGGTGGCGAAGACTACCTTGCACAGCCCGCGCTCGAAGAGCAGCTCGATGAGCCGCTTGACGCTCGGCAGGATGCCGGCGTGATGGAGTCCCACGCCCATTCCGAGCGCCTGGAAGACCGTCTGGTTGAGCGGGGACTCGGCGATCGTCGGGTTCTCGTTGATCTGCTCCCGGATCGACTCGTCCACCTGGCGTTGCTGCTCCTTGGACAGCAGCGGCTTGCCCTCGGCCAGCACCGTCTCCATCGCGCGCTCGCAGCCCGCGCGGCTGAAGATGAAGTAGATCGCCGGCAGCCAGCCCCGGCTCTCCAGCTCGTCCAGCATCACCGTCGGGTCCACGACTCGCCGCGTGTACCAGCGGCCGCGATCGTTGTACCCGCCGTCGCGCTCCTCGCCGAGCAGCCGGACCTTCCCCGCCCGGACGGCATCGTAGGTATGGACCTCGCCGGACAGGTCCGCCACGAGGTACTGCAGCGGCACCGGCCGGTGGGGGTGGATGATCGGCGCGATGGGCCGGTGAACGAGCGAGATCCAGTCGGCGATCTCGGTGATGTTCTTGACCGTGGCGGACAGCGCCACCAGGGCCACGTCCTTCGGGCAGTTGACGATGATCTCCTCCCACACGGTGCCGCGGCCCTCGTCGCCCATGTAGTGGCATTCGTCGAGGACCACCGTCGCGAGATTCTCGAGACCGCCCGTGTAGAACATGTTGCGGAGGATCTCGGTGGTCATGACGAGCACGGGGGCGCGAGAGTTGACCTTGACGTCGCCGGTGAGGATGCCGACCCGCTCCGCGCCGAACTGGCGGCCGAAGTCGGCGTACTTCTGGTTGGAGAGCGCCTTGAGCGGCGTGGTGTAGGCGATGCGGCGGCCGTGCGCCAGCGCGGCGTGGATGGCGAACTCTGCGACCAGCGTCTTTCCCGATCCCGTCGGCGCCGAGACGATGACGGATTTCCCGTCGAGGATCGCCTCGATGGCGCGAAGCTGGAAATCGTCGAGCGGGAACGAGTAACGGGCTTTGAAGGACTCCAGCAGCACGTCGGTCACGCTCAGCGCCCCCTCGCCGCCTTTTCACCTTAGCATGGTCTTGCGGCGCCCGGAAATCCCGCTTACCCTCGGGTGCATGAAGCTCACCGGCAAGGTCGCGCTCATCACCAATGTGAGCC
>JBKPCB010000053.1:0-13417 GCA_046727155.1 Candidatus Methylomirabilota bacterium
ATCAACTTCACCAATGGCCCCAAGGGCATCACCCCGATCTCGCGGCCGCCCATCTTCTTCGATCCGCTGCTCAAGGCCGTCGGCATCGACGCGAGTCCCAACGTCATTTATCCTCTCTACCTCTATTTCCTCGTCCTGCTCATCGTCGGCGTTACCGTGCTGGTGAACCGGCGGCTCGAGGACTCCCACATCGGCCGCGCGTGGGAGGCCATCCGCGAAGATCAGACGGCGGCGCAGGCGATGGGCGTGCCGCTGGTGCGGATGAAGCTGATGGCCTTCGCCTGCGGCGCCTCCTTCGCGGGCGCGGTGGGCGTGCTCTTCTCGGCCAAGCAGATCTTCATCAACCCCGAGTCCTTCACGTTCATGGAGTCGATCGGCGTGCTGGCCATGGTGATCCTGGGTGGCATGGGATCCATTCCGGGCGCGATTCTCGGCGCCACCGTGGTCACGGTGCTGAACCTCCAAGTGCTCAAGGGACTGTCCCTCTGGATCAACGATCTCCGCAACCAGGGCGTGGAGCTCTTCGGCTACAGTCTCGCCAACCTGCCCACCCAGTTCGAGCCGGCGAAATACGAGCGCATGGTCTTTGGCCTCATCCTCGTGCTCATGATGATCTTCCGGCCTCAGGGAATCCTGCCCGCCAGGCGGCGGGTGCGTGAGCTCGCCGAGGCGCCGCCCCCGACGGAGGTGGTGTGAGCGCGCTGCTCGAGGTTCGTGGCGTCACGAAGCGGTTCGGCGGACTCACGGCCCTGAACGCGGTGGATTTCGATCTGGAGGAAGGCCACATCGCCTCCATCATCGGACCCAACGGCGCCGGCAAGACGACGTTCTTCAACGTCTTCACGGGCATCTATCTGCCCGACGAAGGCGCGGTGATCTTTCGCGGCGCGCCCGTGCTGGGCCGGCGCCCGGACCAGATCACCGCGCTCGGGATCTGCCGGACGTTCCAGAACATCCGGCTCTTCGGCAACATGACGGCGATCGAGAACGTGCTCGTGGGCATGCACGCGCGCGTGCCGCTGGCATTCTGGGACGTGCTCAGTCGAAACCCGCGCTGGCGCCGGGAGGAGCGCGGCCTCTGGGAGCGGGGCGCCGAGGTGCTCGGCGTGGTGGGGCTGCGCGAGAAGGCCAATGAGCTGGCGCGCAATCTTCCCTACGGCGAGCAGCGCCGGCTCGAGCTTGCCCGTGCGCTGGCCTCTCAGCCCGCGTTGCTGCTGCTGGACGAGCCCACCGCCGGCATGACCCAGGGTGAGGCGCGGAGCATGATGGCGCTGCTCCGGCGTCTTGTCGGCGAGCGTGGGCTCTCCGTGCTCCTGATCGAGCACAACATGCGGGTGGTCATGGAGGTCTCGGATCGCGTCACCGTGCTCGACTACGGCGAAAAGATCGCCGAGGGGCAGCCGGTGGAGGTGCAGCGAAACCCGCGCGTGATCGAGGCCTACCTGGGCCGGAAGCGCTGGGCGCCCGGCGCCGGCACCGGAGCCGCGCATGCTTGAGGTGCGCGACCTGCACGTGTACTACGGCGAGATCCAGGCGCTGAAGGGTATTTCGTTCCGGGTAGGCCCGGGCGAGATCGTCACCCTCCTTGGCAATAATGGCGCGGGCAAGACGACGACGCTGCGCACGGTGTCCGGTCTGCTGGCGCCCCGCTCGGGCGAAGTGCTCTTCGACGACCGCAACCTGGTCGGCACCCCGCCCCACGATATCGTGACCCGCGGCATCACCCATGTCCCCGAGGGCCGGCGCATCTTCAACCGGCTGACCGTTGTCGAGAACCTCGCCATGGGCGCCTACACGCGCGGCGACAAAGGCATCGCCGAGGACATGGAGCGCGTCTTCACCGTCTTCCCGCGCCTCAAGGAGCGCCGCACTCAGGTGGCGGGCACGCTCTCCGGCGGGGAGCAGCAGATGCTGGCCATCGGCCGCGCCCTCATGGCCAAGCCCAGCCTGCTCCTGCTCGACGAGCCCTCGATGGGGCTGGCGCCCGTATTGGTCGAGCAGATCTTCGACACCGTGCAGACCATCAACAAGCAGGGCGTGACCATCCTGCTGGTGGAGCAGAACGCGGCCATGGCGCTCTCCATCGCCCAGCGCGGCTACGTGCTCGAGACCGGGCGGATCGCGCTCGAGGGCAGCGCCACCGAGCTCGCGGGCAATCCCGAAGTTCGACGTGCATACCTGGGGGAGGTGTAGACGGCAATGATTGGACAAGGACTGACCTTCGAGGATCACAAGATCGGGGCGAGCTACGAGACGCTCGGCCGCACCGTGTCCGAAGCCGACATCTGCGCCTTCGTCAATCTCTGCGGCTTCAACGAGCCGCTGTTCATGGACATGGAGTACGTGGCCAAGGAGTCGGTGTTCAACGGGCGCGTCACGCCCGGCGCCTTCACCTTCTGCGTCTCCGAAGGCCTGATCATGCAGACGGGCTTGATCCACGGCACCGGCATGTCGTACCTCGGGAGCGAGATCCGCATCGTGGCGCCCGTGCTGGCCGGCGACACGCTGCGCGTCACGGTCACGATCACGGACAAGCGCGAGACCAGCAAGCCGGACCGCGGCATCGTGACCTACAAGCACGAGATCAAGAACCAGCGCGGCGAGCTCGTCCTCGAGGCCATCGTGCGCCGGATGATCAAGCGACAGTCGCCCGCGACCTGATGCTCGTCCTGAGCCGCCGCGACCTCGAGCGCCTGCTGACGCCCGCCGACGTCATCGAAGCGGTCGCAGGCGCCTTCAGAGAAGTGGCGGCCGGACGTGCCCAGCTCCTGCCGCGGGCCGTCCTGCCCATGGAGCGTCACGGGGTCTATCTGTCGATGGTCTCGGCCCTGCCGCGCCGCCGGGCGCTTGGCGCCAAGCTCGTGAGCGTGGTGGCGCGGAACCGCGGCGTGGGTCTTCCCACCATTCATGCCGTCTACGTCCTGTCCGATCCGGCGACCGGGGCGCCGCTGGCGGTCATGGACGCCGCCTTCCTCACGGCGATCAGGACGGGGGCCACCTCGGCGCTGGCCGCGCGGCTTCTGGCGCGCCCCGACTCCCGCGTCGTGGCCTGCTTCGGCGCGGGCGTCCAGGCGCTCGCACAGCTCTACTGCCTCAAGGCCGTCTTCCCCCTGGGCGAGGTGCGGGTCGTGGGACGCGATCCGAAGCGGGCCCAGCGATTCGCCGAGGCCGCGACGGCCGCTCTCGGCATCCCCGTCGCGGTCACGACGGACCGGCGCGCCGCCGTAACCGGCGCCGATCTCATCACCTGCGCCACGACATCGCCCGCGCCGGTGTTCAAGGGCCGCGATCTCGCCCCCGGCGCCCATGTGGACGCGGTGGGGGCGTTCAGGCCTAATAGCCGTGAAGTGGACACCGACACCATCAAGCGCGCGCGGATCGTGGTGGACACCTATGCGGGGGCATGGGAAGAGGCGGGCGACCTGCTCATCCCGCTCAAGTCCGGGGCGATTACCAAGCGCCACGTGAAGGCCGAATTGGCCGACCTCGTGGCCCGCAAGAAGCGCATCCGCACCTCGCCCCACGACATCACGCTCTTCAAATCGGTGGGCTTCGCCGCCGAGGACGCGATCACCGCCCGCCTCGCGTACGACCGCGCCCGGGCCACGGGCATTGGGACGGAGGTCGCCTTGTGACGTCCGCGGGCCGCATCGTCCAGATCAATATCTCGGCCGGCGGCGTGCCCAAGCGGTCCGTCGACGCGGCGCAGGTCACCCGGCTCGGCGTCGAGGGCGACGCCCACCGGGACATGGAGCATCACGGCGGGCTCGAGCGGGCCCTCTGTCTCTTCGCCCTCGAGCGGATCCGGGCGCTGCAGGCCGAGGGCCACTCGATCACACCCGGGAGCATCGGCGAAAACCTCACCCTCGAAGGACTGGACTGGAACACGGTGACGCCCGGCTCCCGGCTTCTGCTCGGAGCCGCCGTGCTGATCGAGGTGACCCGGTACACGAGCCCGTGCGGGAATATCGTTCCATTCTTCAAAGACGGCGATTACTCGCGCGTCTCCCAGAAGCGGCATCCCGGCGACAGCCGCGTATACGCGCGCGTGCTCACCGAAGGCCCGGTCCGCGCCGGCGATCCCGTCCGTCTCCTCTCTGCCGAGGAGGCCGCCCCGCTCTCCAGATGAGCCGGACCGCCGATATCGTGATCGTCGGTGGAGGTGTCACCGGCTGCTCCCTCGCCTTCCACCTCGCCTGCCGAGGCCTCCGCCGCGTGCTCGTTCTCGAGCGCAAATTCCTCGGCGCCGGCGGCACGGGACGCTCCGTCGGCATCATCCGTCAGCTGTATCCCACCCCCGAGACGACGTGCATGGTCAGGGCCTCGCTCGACGTCTTCCGCAATTTCGGCGAGGCCGTGGGTGGCCGCTCGGGTTATGTCGGCTGCGGCGTCCTCATCGGCGTATCCGCCGCCATGAAGCCGGCGCTCGAGAAGTCGCTGGCGCTCCAGCGCTCGGCCGGCATCAAGGCGGAGCTTCTGGCGCCCGAGGATATCGCCACGGTGGAGCCGCGCATCGACCCGTCCGGCCTGGGCGCGGTCCTCTACGAGCCCGACTCCGGCTACGGCGATCCCTCGGCGGTGACGACGGGCTATGCCGAAGCCGCTCGCGCGCGCGGCGTGAGCATCGAGCAGGGCGTCGAAGTAACCGGGCTTCTCCGCGAGGGCGATCGCGTCTCGGGAGTCGTGACCGCATCGGGCGAGCGGATCGCCGCACCGGTCGTGGTGAACGCCGCCGGACTCTGGTCCCCCCAGATCGCCCGGCTGGCCGGGATCGAGCTGCCCATCGTCATCGGCCGCCATCCGGTGTTCATCCTGGAGCGCGCGCCCGACTTCGGCCCCGCCCACATGGTCTATCTCGACCTGGCCGGCGGCGCCTACGTGCGCCCGGAAACCGGCGGGCTCACCCTTACGGGCTCGCTCACCGACGACGAGACTCGGCATCCCATGGATCCGGAGCTGCTGGGAGGCGAAGCGGGATTCGACGAGGCGAGCGAGGCGCTCGTCCGCACCGCGCGCGCCGTGCCGCGGCTCGCGGAGGCGCGCTTCAGCCAGGGCTATGCCGGCGCCTTCGACATCACGCCGGACTGGATGCCGATCCTGGACGAATCTCCGCTCGGCGGCTTCTGGATCGCCGCCGGCATGTCGGGCCACGGCTTCAAGCTGGCGCCGGCCGTGGGCGAAATGATGGCGGCGCTGATCACCGGCGCCGCGCCGCCCATCAGCCCGGCGCCCTTCCGCTTCGACCGCTTCGCCTCCGGGGCGGCCGGCGGAACCTTCGTTTCGTCCTACTTGGGCTCATGACCGAAATGCCATGGCGTGCGCCGACGGCCGCTTGTTAGAATAAGGGCCCATGCCCTCCGCGCCGAAGACTCCACTGGTCGGGATCATCATGGGCTCCAAGTCGGACTGGGAGACCATGAGCAATACCGCCAAGACGCTGGATGCGCTCGGCATCGCCTACGAAGTCAATGTCATGTCGGCCCACCGCACGCCCGAGCTCGTGGACGAGTACGTGGGTAGCGCCGAGAAGCGCGGGCTCGAGGTCATCATCGCGGGCGCCGGCGGCGCGGCCCATCTGGCCGGCGTGGCCGCGGCCCGGACCATCCTGCCGGTCCTGGGGGTGCCGATACAGTCCAAGGCGCTGAGCGGCATCGATTCGCTGCTGTCGACGGTGCAGATGCCGGGCGGCGTTCCCGTGGGGACGCTCGCGATCGGCGGCTCCGGAGCGACGAACGCGGCCCTCCTGGCCGCGGCGATCCTGGCCACCAAGTACCCAGACGTGCGCAAGGCCCTGCGCCGCTTCCGCGAGGAGCAGACCAGGGCCTTGCTGGCGCAGACCGACCCGCGGAAGTCGCCCCCCTCACCCTGATCGGCTCCGCGTCACGCGGAGGAGAGACGTCATGACCACGATGAGCCCCTTCCGAACCAAGCTCGAGAACGCCGTCAATGCGCGGCACAGCCGCCTGAATCCCTTTACCGAGAAGTGGGTCAATGGGGAGTTGACCCGCGCCCAGCTGGGGAGCTGGGCCAAGCAGCATTACCAGTACGTGTCCCAATTCGCCCGCTGGTGCGCGACGGTCTACGGCGACTGCCCGGATTCCGACGCCCGCGACTTCCTCCTCGAGAACATCATCGAGGAGGAGTCGGGAACCAAGCACGTGGACCTGCTGATCCGCTTCGCCGAGGCTTGCGGAGTGAGCCGTCAGGAGATCGAGACGGCGCGCCAGCTGCCCACCACTCGCGGGCTCACCGCATGGTGCTACGAGATTTCGCGGAAGCCCTTCCACGTGGCGGCCGCGGGGTTGCTGGTCGGACTCGAGTCCCAGGTGCCGGGCATCTACAAACGCAACCTGCCGCCGCTCAAGACCCACTACGGCTTTACGGATCACGAGGTGGAGTTCTTCGCCATCCATATCGAGGCCGACGAGGTGCACGGCGAGCGCGGGTATCAGATCGTCGAGCGCCACTGTACGACGCCGGAGAGGCAGGCCGAGGCCGTGGATGCCGTGCGCCAGGCAACCGAGATGCGCTGGCAGTACATGACGGGGCTCCACCGCGTTTACGTTCTCAAGGAGGACGTGTAGGCGGTGGAAGTTCGCGCCGCCTCACTCGAGGAGGTGCCGGCGGGCCGGCCCAGGCTCGTCGAGCTGAATGGTAGCCGGATCGTCCTCGTCCGGGTCGGCGAGCAAGTCTACGCCTGCGCCGACACGTGCGCCCACAAGGGAGGTCCGCTGAGCGAAGGCAAGCTCAGCGGAACCCGTCTGGCCTGCCCGTGGCACGGCTGGATCTACGACGTGCGAACCGGGCAGTGCGCCTTCCCCGGGCGGGGCGCCGGCGTGGCGTCGTACAAGGCGCGCATCGAAGCCAATGACGTGTTCGTGGAGATGCCGTGATGGCGCTGACCCTCAAGCACGCCCTCGAATGCATCGACAAGGGGGCCGCCAAGGCGCGGGAGCTGGGCTTCCAGGTCGCGATCGCCGTCGTGGACGAGGCCGGGCATCTGATCGCCTGCCATCGGATGGACGGCGCGCTCTGGATCACGCCCGAGATCGCGCGGGGTAAGGCCAATGCGGCGGCTGCCTTCCGCGCTTCCACCGATGACCTGGAGAAGCGGTTCAGCGGGAACCGGCAGCTCTTCGCCAGCAATGTGGCCGCGCTGGAGGGCTGTCAATTCGTCTTCGGCAAGGGCGCCATCCCGTTGGTGGAGGAGGGCAAGATCATCGGCGCCGTGGGCGTGAGCGGCGCCGTCCCCGCCGACAACGATCACGCCATCGCAGACGCGGCGGCAGGCCACCCGGTCCTGCCCAAGAGCCACTAACTGATGCACGCGGGCTTCTCTGAAGCGATCACCATCCGCACGCTCTCCAAGGCCTACCCCACGCGGGACGGGGACGTGGTGGCCCTGGATCGCATCTCCTTCTCCGTGCCGGAAAGCGAGTTCGTGTCGGTGGTGGGCCCCTCGGGCTGCGGCAAGTCCACTCTGCTCAAGATCCTCTCCGGCATCCTGACCGCCTCGGCCGGCGAAACGCTGCTGCGGGGCACGCCCATCGTGGGGCCGCGTCGGGATATCGGCGTGGTGTTCCAGTCGCCCGTGCTCTTTCCCTGGCGCACGGTGCTCGACAACGTCCTCCTCCCCATCGACGTTCAAGGCCTGGGCCGCGAGCATTACCAGAAGGCCGCACTGGATCTTCTCTCGCTCGTGGGGCTCGACGGCTTCGAGCGCCGGTATCCGTGGGAGCTCTCGGGCGGCATGCAGCAGCGGGTGGCGATCACGCGCGCCCTGGTCCACGATCCGGCCATGTTGCTGATGGACGAGCCCTTCGGCGCGCTGGACGCCATGACGCGCGAGCACATGAACGTCGAGCTGCAGCGCATCTGGATGGACAAGAAGAAGACCGTGCTGTTCATCACGCACTCGATCCCCGAGGCGGTGTTCCTCGGCGACCGGGTCATCGTGATGACGCCCCGCCCGGGACGGATCGTGGACGACCTGCGGATCAAGATCCCTCGGCCGCGGGGGCTCGACGTCATGAACACCCCGGCCTTCGGCGAGTACGTCCGCCACATCCGGGCGCGGTTCAGCGCGAAAGGAGGCGTGGACGCATGAACACCGGGCGCAAGGTGGCGCTGAGCGTCGCGCTGTTCGCTCTCGGCATCGCGGTGTGGGAAGGGGGCGTGCGCGCCTTCGCGATCCCGATCTACATCCTGCCCTCGCCGTCCCAGGTGGTGACGGCGCTCTACCGCGGGTTCGCCAGCGGGCTCTACCTCACCCACCTCTACCCGACCCTGCTCGAGACCGTGCTGGGCTTTCTCCTGGGCTCCACTCTCGGCCTGGTCCTTGGCACGGGCGTGGCCATGAGCCGGTGGGTCGAGTTCTTCCTGTATCCCTACATCGTGATGTTCCAGGCTTTGCCAAAGGTGGCGCTGGCGCCCCTCATCGTCGTGTGGTTTGGTCTTGGCTTGACCTCGAAGGTCATCAATGCGGCCCTGATCGCGTTCTTCCCGCTCCTGGTCAACACGATCGTGGGGCTCAAGTCGGCGGACGAGGACCGGCTGTCGCTGATGCGGTCGCTCAACGCCAGCCCCCGGCAGATCTTCTGGATGCTCCGCCTGCCCAATGCGCTGCCCTTCGTCATGGCGGGGCTGGACGTCGCGCTCATCTTCTCCCTCATCGGCGCCATCGTGGCCGAGTTCGTGGGCGCCCAGAAGGGCCTGGGCATGCTCATCCAGAGCATGAACTTCAACATGGACGTCTCGGGGCAGTTCTCCGTCCTTCTCATCCTGTCCGTCATCGGGCTCATCCTCAACCGCGGCATCCTTCTGGTCCGGCGGCGCGTCCTCTTTTGGGACCCGTCTGAAAAGGAACGCGAAGAACGAGAAAGGATCAGCGCATGAAGAAGGTCATCCTCGCCCTCGTCTCCCTCGCCGTCGCTGCCGCTCCGTTCGCGGCCATTCCGGCCGACGCCCAGACCAAGCTGATCCGGGTGGGCTGGTGCTCGCGCACCATCTCCGGCGCCGCGACGCCCTTCGCCGTGGCCGCCAAGATGGGCTGGTTCAAGGCGGACGGCATCGAGGTGGAGCTCGTCCCCATGTCGGGATCGAGCGACTGCACCAAGAATGTCCTCATCAAGGAAGTGCCCTTCGCCCTGGCGAGCGTGGAGCCGCTCGCCGCATCCCGCGCTCAGAGCGCCCCGCCGGCCAAGATCTACTACACCGCCTACCAGGGCAATATCTACGGGATCGCCGTGCCGGCGGACAGCCCGGTCAAGAAGATGACCGATCTCAAGGGCAAGAATATCGGCGTCATTGCGATGGGCTCGGCGGGGGTGCAGATCGCGCGAGCGCTGGCCGCCACCAGCGGCATGGACCCGCAGAACGACATCAATGTCGTGGTGGCGGGCGAAGGCGCCCAGACCGCGGCCATGCTGCGCAACAATCAGGTGCAGGCATTGAGCCAGTACGACACCCAGTACGCCATGGTGGAGAACGCCGGCGTGAAGCTGCGGATGCTCGACACCAAGGACATCGACCGCTACCCGTCCAATGGCTTCCTGGCCCTCGACGAAACCCTGAAGACCATGCGCCGCGAGGCCGTGGCGCTGGGTCGGGGCTATGCCAAGGGCACCATCTTCGCCATCAACAACCCGGAGGCCGCGATCCGGATTCTCTACGAGATCTATCCGCAGACCAAACCCACGGGCAAGGACGAGGCCACCGCCGTCCGCGACGACGTGAAGGTCCTGCAGGCCCGGGCCGTGAACTGGAAGCTCGACAAGGCGGGCGTCAAGAAGTGGGGGGAGAACTCCGAGGCGAACTACGGCGCCTACGCCGAGTTCATGCTCAAGTGGGGCGTGATCAAGCAGAAGGTGGACGGCCACGACCTCATCAGCAACGAGCTGATCGGCGAGATCAACTCCTTCGATCCCAACAAGATCGCCGCGGAGGCCAAGGCCTACAAGTACGGGAAGTAGACGCGGGAGCCGGCGCGGGCCGATGTCGCAAGCGCTTCGGCAGCGAGCGCTCCTGGCGCTCACCGCAGCCTGGGGGCTCTCGCTCATCGCCGCCTTCCTGCTCAACCGTCACGACCTGCCGCATCTCCCCGAATGGCTCGTCTCGCTCGGCCGGGCGCTCGTCGGCGGTCCCTCGCTCCGCGCCGCCGGCCTCGCTCAATCGCTGGCCGGCCTCGCCATCGCTGGCCTCGTGGTGCTGAGCTGGTGGGGGCTCGGCGATCTGATCATCCAGCCGCTGCGACTCGGCCCATCGGCATGGGGCGCCCGTGGATCACGGGCGCTCGATTGGGGCGCGCGGGCGCTGATCGGCTCGGGCCTGTGGTCCACTGCGTGGTTCTTCCTCGGCGTGAGCCACCTCTACCGGAGCTCCCTCGCGGTCCTGGCGCTCGGCGTCGGCCTCGCCCTCGCGGGTCGCGCACATTTCGCCGGGCGGCGCGAACCGCGCCCGGCTGACCGCGGGTCGCGCGGCCGGATCGCGTGGGCGCTGATCATCAGCGTCCAGATCCTGGCTCTCGTCGCGGCGCTCGCCCCTCCCACGGCCACCGACACCTTGCTCTACCATCTGGCTCTGCCCAAAGCGTATGTCGCCGGCGGCGGGATGGTGGAGGTTCCCGGCAATATCGCCAGCTACTACCCGCTCGGGGTCGAGATGCACAGCGTCTGGGCCATGCTCGCCGGCGGCCTGCTCGCTCCGCGCGTCGGCGAGGCGGCGGCCGGCGCCACGATGTTCGCGTTCGCGCCGCTGCTGACCTTGGTGACCTATGGCTGGGCGCGAGCGCGCGGTCTTGCCATGGCCCCGAGCGCCGTCGCGGCCGCGATCGTCGCGACGATCCCGAGCGCCTACCTGATCTCGGCCAGCGGGTTCACCGACCTGGCGCTGGCCGGCTATACCGTGCTGGCGCTCGCCGCTATTGGCCGGTGGTGGACGACGGGCGATCGGCGCTGGCTCGTCATCGTGGCGGCGGCCGCAGGATGGGCCCTCTCGGCCAAGCTCAGCGCGGCGTCGCTCGTCGTGTCACTGGCCGTGCTCGTCCTGCTCCGCGGGCTCCAAGCAGGGAGGGAAATGCCCGTCGCGGCCCGCCGCCCGATAGGCCCGCTCGTCGGCACGGGCCTCGGCGCCCTCGCGGCGGCCGGGATTCTCGCGAGCCCGTGGTACCTCCGGACCTGGCTCCGCTCGGGAAGCCCGCTGTTTCCGTTTTACCCCGGGCTCTGGCCGGGTCAGGCGCCGGGCTGGGATGCCGAGCGGGCGCATCTCTACGAAGAGATGTTCCAGCTCTACGGAGAAGCGGGCGGCGCGCTCGACTACCTGCTGGCGCCCCTGCGCCTCGCCGTCTCGGCCCAGGCCGTGCTGCCCTCGTACTACGACGGCGTGCTGGGCGTGGCCTTCCTCTTCGGCACCCCATTGCTCGCCTGGGCGCTCTGGCGGCGACGAATCGATATCGAGCTGAGCATCGGTGCGCTCATCTCGGCGGCGATGTTCGCGCTCTGGCTGCTGGCGAGCCAGCAGCTCCGCTATCTCCTTCCCGCCGCCCCCCCGCTGGCCGTGGCCATGGTCGCCGCGGCCGCCGCGGCAGAGCGAGATGCGGGCGCCTGGTTCGGCCGGGCGGTTCGAGGCCTCCTGCTGGCGGCCGCCGCCGCGAACGCGCTCGTCGTCCTCGCGTGGTTCGCGCAAGTCGATCCCGTCCGGGTGGTGCTGGGCGGAGAGCCCCGCGCGACCTATCTCGCGCGGCGGCTCGACTACTACCCGTTCTACGAAGTGGCCAATCGGGAGCTGCCCGCCGCCGCGCGGATCTGGCTCATCAATACGCGGCGGGACACCTACTACCTCGAGCGCCCGTACTTCGCCGATTTCATGTTCGAGGACTACACCCTCAAGCTATGGGCGCAGGCCGCCCGCAATCCCGAAGACATCCGGGCCCGCGCCCGCGAGGCCGGAATCACGCACGTGCTCGTCCGTCACGACATCCTGTTCGACTACGAGCGCTCGGGCGTCGTGGACGACAGGCTGAGCCAGCAGGAGAACGTGGCGCGGCTCCGGCGCATCATGGGGTTCTTCACCGAGGGCACGCGACTGATTCAAGGGGATCAGCGGTTCTGGCTCGTCGAGCTCCGACCCGGTTAAGTGTTCCGCGTTGTGTGCTAGAATCCCCCACCGAGCCCGGAGCCGCCGCTGCCCCGCAGAGCCCGAGCAAACGAGCCAAAGGAGGATTTATCCCCATGACCGTCAAACGAGTGATCGCCCTGCTCTCCATGGCCCTCGCGGCGCTGCTGCCGCTCGGGCCCGCGCAGGCCCAGGCGCCCAAGGAAGTGGTGATCGGCGTCCTGTATCCGCTGTCGGGTCCCGTGGCCCAGGTGGGTATCGACTCCGTCAATGCCGCCAAGCTCGCCGTCGACATCATCAATAATGGCGGCTCCACCCTGAACCTGCCGCTGGGGAAGACGGCCGGGCTGCCCGGGCTGGGCGGGGCCAAGATCCGTCTCGTCATCGTGGACCATCAGGGCAAGCCCGACGTGGGCCAGACCGAAGCCGAGCGCCTCATCACCCAGGAAAAGGTCCACGTGCTCTTCGGCGCCTATTTCTCCAGCGTCACCGCCACGGCGAGCCAGGTCGCCGAGCGCTACGGCGTCCCGTTCTTCAACGGCGAGTCGTCTTCGCCGGGCCTCACCGAGCGCGGCTTCAAGTGGTTCTTCCGCACCTCGCCGCACGACGGCCATTTCACGCTGGCCATGTTCGACTTCTTGAAGGATCTCGAGAAGCGGCGCGGAGTGAAGATCAAGACGCTCGGCATCATGCACGAGGACACGCTCTTCGGCGTGGACTCGGCCAAGGTTCAGGAGGAGCTGGCCAAGAAATACGGCTACGAGGTCGTCGTCAAGATGGCCTACCGGGCCAAGACCACCAACCTGGACGCCGAGGTGGGCAAGCTCAAGGCGGCCAACCCGGACGTCTTCCTGCCGACCTCCTACACCTCGGACGCCATCCTCTTCGTCAAGACGGCCAAGAACCTGGACTATAACCCCAAGCTTCTCCTCGCCCAGAACGCCGGCTGGACCGATCCCGCGTTCCTCACCGAGATGGGCAAGGACGCCGAGGGGCACATCACGCGCGCGCCCTTCGCGCTGGACATGGCGGCGAAGAAGCCGATGATCACTCAGGTCAACGAACTCTTCAAGAAGATGAAGGACAACCCGGGCGGCCGCGACATCTCCGACGTGCCCGCGCGAGTCTTCACCGGCATGATGACGCTGGCCGACGCCATCAATCGCGCCAAGAGCGTCAATCCCGAGGAGATCCGCAAGGCGCTCGTCGCCACCAACATCCCGCCCGAGCAGCTCATCATGCCCTGGAGCGGCGTCAAGTTCGACGAGAAGGGCCAGAACACCGGCGTGCGCGCCATCCTCCAGCA
>JBKPCB010000054.1:0-12997 GCA_046727155.1 Candidatus Methylomirabilota bacterium
CGGTCCCGGGACAGCCGACCGGCGCCACGACGGTATCTCCATGTTCCTCGTCGAGCGCGGCTGGCCGGGCTTTACCGTGAGCCGCAAGCTCGACAAGATGGGGATGCGCGCCTCCGACACGGCGGAGCTGGCCTTCCACGAGTGCCCGGTGCCGGCGGAGAACCTGCTGGGCGTCGAGGGGCACGGCTTTCACCAGCTGGCTGCGGGGCTGCAGCGCGAGCGGATCATGGCAGCCGTGCTGGCCCTTTCCGGCGCGGCCCAGGCGCTCGAGGATACGGTGGCCTATATCCGGGAGCGCCACGCCTTCGATGGGCCCCTCAGCCAAAAGCAAGTCCTGCGGCACCGGGTCGCGGACATGGCCACCGAGATCGAAGCCGCGCGCCAGCTCCTCTACCACGCCGCCGGGCTCTACAATGCCGGTCAGGACTGCATCACCGAGGTCTCGATGGCCAAGCTCTTCTGCACCGAGGTGGCCAACCGCGTCGCCTACCAGGCGGTGCAGCTCCATGGGGGCTACGGCTACATGACGGAGTTCCCCGTCGAGGGCTTCTTCCGCGACGTCCGGCTCTGGACCATCGCCTCGGGCACCTCGGAGATCATGAAAGAGATCATCGCCAAGCGGCTCGCACTCTGATGCTAAGCTCGTCCACCCAGACCACCTCAATGCCGAGAGGAGACCTTATGAAGCGTGCCACGCTGCTGCTCGCCCTGTTTCTCCTGGCCGTCGCGCCCGCCGCGGCCCAGGATGTAGTGAAGATCGGCCAGATCGAGGCCCAGACGGGCGCCAATGCCATCTACGGCTGGATGTCTTCCCAGGGCACGGCGCTTGCGGTAGACGAGATCAACAAGGCCGGGGGGTTCAAGGTCGGCGCCAAGACGTACAAGATCCAGCTCATCGCGCTGGACACCCGCGGGGAGCCCAAGGAGGCGACGGTCCAGCTCAAGCGCCTGATCGAGGTGGACGGCGCCAAGTACATCTTCGGCCCCTTTCTCTCCAACGTCTTCCTCGCGGTGCGCCCCTATGCCGGCGAGTTCAACGGCAAGATCCTGATGTGGGGCGGCGCCACGCGCATCCACGACTATGTCGGCACCCCCGGCCACGACTTCCTCATGCGCACCTGGAACTGGGACGCCGGCACCAACGGCTTCGGCGAGCTGATGGTGGACAACCTGATCAAGACCACCGGCGCGAAGAAGATCGCGATGCTCTTCCAGAACGACCAGGGCGGCAAGGTGCTCGAGGACATCTACGTGCCCATGTTCAAGAAGAAGGGGATCGAGTACCGGCTGGATTATTTCGAGCCCGGCACAAAGGACTTCTCGGCCGTGCTGGCCAAGGTCGCGGCCTGGAAGCCCGACTTCCTCTTCCCGAGCTACGCCGACTCCTACCTCTACGACATCGTGCGGCAGGCGACGGAGGCGGGCCAGCTCAAGAAGTTCTTCCTCGTGCGCGGCTCCCTCGGCCCGGGTCTCAAGAACAAGGACGGCCTCGACGAGTACATCGTGTACGTCCCCAAGTACTTCGAGGAGGCGGAGAAGAAGGATCCCAAGGTCGCCAAGTTCGTCAAGGCCTACAAGGATTTCTACAAGCGCGACTTCCCCTACGACCAGGCCCCGCTCTGCTCGGCCTCCTGCTACGACCACGTCTACATGCTGGTCGAGGCGATGAAGAAGGCGGGCACGGTGGACGATCCCGCCGCGGTCAAGAAGGCGCTCATGTCCATGACCTACGACGGGCTCTGGAAGATCCGCTTCGACGAGCGCGGCGAGGCCATCTTCAACTTCGACGTCGTCCGGCTCAAGAAGGGCGGCGCCCTCGAGGTGACGCACATCAACCCAAACTAGTGTCCCGGCTCAGAAACCTGCCGGACGGTCGTGCGAGGTGGGGATGGGGGCCCTCTCCCCGGGACCGTATCTTCTGCGCGTGGCCGGAGGCAGAAACCTCAATCTCGTGGCCCCTCACGAGTCGCCGCCCCGGGTTGCGAGTCAGCGTGTCCCGGGGAGAGGGCCCCCATCCCCGCCTCGCGATTCATCAGCAAGTTTCTGGGCCGGGACACTAGCGTGACCCAGCTCGTCCTGGGGCAGATCCTCAATGGCGCCATCATCGGCGCGATGTACGGCATCATCGCGCTCGGCATCACGCTGACATTCGGAATCACCGGCATCGTGAACTTCGCCCTCGGCGAGTTCATGATGATCGGCGCGTACGCGACCTACGCCCTGGCCGAGCGCGGCCTGCCCTACCCGGTGGCCGTGGTGCCGGCCTGCCTCATCGCCGCCGCCGCGGGGTACCTCTCCAACAAGGCCTTCTTCCGCTTCACCCGCAACAACCTCGTCAATGGCCTCCTGGTCTCCATCGGCCTCATCTCCATCTTCGAGAGCGCGGCCATGCTCCTGTCGACGGCGACGCCGGTGGAGATGCATTTCGTCCTGCCGGGCGCGCTGCGCGTGGGCGACATCGGCCTGCCCAAGATGAAGCTCGTCGTCTTCGCCGTGATCGTGGCCGTGATCCTCGCGACCTACCTGGGGCTGGCCCGGACCTGGCTCGGGCGCGCCGCCTTCGCCTACGCGCAGAACCCCGAGGCCGCCATGCTGATGGGAGTGCATACTCCCCGGTTGGAAACCGCCGTCATGCTCTACTCGACGGGGCTCGCCGGTCTCGGCGGCGCGCTGTATGCGAGCCTCTACTCCCTCGAGCCCGCCATGGGCGGCGTCTACGTCATCAAGGGCATGGAGGCCGCCATCCTGGGGGGCATCGGCAGCCTCATGGGCTCGCTCTGGGGCGGGGTCATCCTGGGGGTCATCGAGGGCGTGGGCTCGATCTTCCTCCCGACGGCCTTCCGGGACGCCTATGGTCTCGCGGTGCTGGTCGCCATCCTCCTCTTCCGGCCGGCGGGCCTGTTCGGCGACGAATGACGGGCCAGGCACTGCTGTGGGGCGCGCTCTACGCGCTGCCGATCTTCGTGCGCAGCGACTTCCTGCTGACGATCTTCATCTTCACGTTCATCTACGGCATCCTGGCCGTCACGTTCGACCTCATCTTCGGCTTCACCGGCCAGCTTTCGATGTTCCATCCGGCGGTCTTCGGCGTCTCCGCCTACACGACCCACCTGCTGGCCGTGCACGCGGGCCTGCCGTTCTGGGCGGCGACCCTGCCCGCGGCTGCCGCGGTCGTCGTGCTGGCGCTCGTCGTCGGCAGCATCTGCTTCAAGTTCCGGCTCAAGACCTTCTACTTCGCCGTCGTCACGCTCGCCTTCGCGGAGATGATCCGGCTCGGAGTGATGAACTGGAATAGCGTCACCAACGGCACCCTGGGCCTCGTCGTGGCCGGCAAGCCGACGATCTACTGGCCGGGAAGCGGCGTCGTGCCGATCAAGGGGCCGATCGCGTGGTATTACCTCACCCTCGTCTGCCTCTCGGTCACGGCGCTGCTCTGCGGGCTGGTGCTTCGCTCCTGGATGGGGCGCTGCTTCGCCGCCATCAGACTGAACGAAGATCTGGCCCGAACGCTCGGCGTCAACGTGTACCGCTACAAGCTCCTCTCCTTCGCCATCGGCAACGCGCTCGCCTCCTTCGCCGGCGGCCTCTACGGCTACTACACGGGATACATCGACCCCGGCTACCTCGGCATCAACCAGTCCATGGAGGTGCTGGCGATGGTCCTGCTCGGAGGGCAGGGCACGCTCACGGGGCCCATCGTGGGCTCCCTGGTCCTCACCGGCCTGCCTCACGCCATCGACCTCCGCGCCGAGATACGCGCTATCCTCTACGGCGCGATCCTGATCTTCACGATCCTCGTGATGCCGCGGGGCATCGTCGGCACGCTCAATGCCTGGAGGTCGCGGCGTGTTTCTTGAGGTGCGCGGGCTCACCAAGCGCTTCAGCGGCCTGGTCGCCGTCGCCGACGTCTCCTTCACCGTCGCGCGGGGCGAGATCGTCGGCATCATCGGCCCCAACGGCTCGGGCAAGACCACGCTCCTGAGCATGATGGCGGGCCTCCTTGCCCCCACTTCCGGCAGCGTGCTGTGGAAGGGACGCGAGATCCACCGGCTGCGCCCGGACATCATCGCCGGGCTGGGCGTGGTCAAGACCTTCCAGAATCCCCAGGTCTTTGCCGAGCTCAGCGTCTTCGAAAACGTTCACGTGGCGAGCCACCTGAGGCTCAAGCGCGAGCTGGGTCTGCGCCGTGGGCTCGAGGTCGTGGGCGCCGCGCGCGACGTCGAGCGCCGTCTGGCCGAACGGGTGGGCGAGGTCCTGGCTCTGTGCAATCTGGGCGGGGCGACGCAGCAGCTCGCCGGCAATCTCTCCTATGGAGAGGAAAAGATGCTGGGCATCGCCATGGCCCTCATGTGCGAGCCCGAGCTCCTGCTCCTCGACGAGCCGGCCTCCGGGCTCGGGCGCGACGAGGTCCGCAATCTGGAGGCGGTGCTCGACAAGGTCCACGCCGCCGGCACGACGCTCTGCCTGGTGGACCACAAGATTGGCTTCCTCCGCGGCCTGGCCGACCGGGTCATCGCGCTCAACTACGGCCAGAAGATCGCGGAGGGGCCGCCCGAGCAGGTACTGAACGAGCCGGCGGTGGTCGAGGCGTACCTCGGGGCGGGCCATGCTCGAGCTTGAGCGCATCGACTGCCACTACGCGAAGGTGCACGTCCTCCACGGCGTGAGCCTCGCCGTGAACCGCGGCGAGATCGTTTCCATGATCGGCCCGAACGCGGCCGGCAAGACCACGACGCTACGGGTCATGGCAGGGCTCAAGCACCCCTCGGCGGGACAGGTACGCTACCTGGGTGAAGACGTGACGCGGCTCCTGCCCTTCGAGCGCGTTCAGCGCGGCCTCGTGCTCGTGCCGGAAGGCCGGCAGATATTCCCCAAGTTCACGGTGCTGGACAATCTCCGGATGGGCGCCTACCAACGGCCGGACCGGGGCGCCCTCGATGGTGATCTCGAGAGCGTGTACGGGCTGTTCCCGCGGCTTCGCGAGCGCCTCGAGCAGCGCGCGGGATCGCTGTCGGGCGGCGAGCAGCAGATGCTGGCCATCGGGCGTGGCCTCATGGCGCGGCCCAAGTGCCTGCTGCTCGACGAGCCGTCGCTCGGCCTCGCCCCGATCATCGTGAGCGAGATCGCGCGGACGATCCGCGAGCTGGCGAGCCGCGGGCTCACCATCATGCTCGTCGAACAGAACGCCGCCATGGCGCTCGAGCTGGCCGATCGCGCCTATCTCCTGGAGTCGGGGCATATCTCGCTCCACGGAACGGCCGCGGATCTCCAGAAGACCGATGTGGTCCGCAAGCTCTATCTCGGAGCGTGAGGATACGATGACGGCGCTGCTCGACGTGATGGCCGTGCGGGCGACCGGAGATCCCGGCGCCGCCGTGCTGGACTGCGGCGAGCCGGGGCGGAGCGTCGCGGAGGTCACCTGTGACGTTCTCGTCGTGGGGGGCGGGACCGGTGGTACCGCCGCCGCGCTGGCCGCTGCGCGCGCCGGCCGCCGCGTGTGCCTGCTGGAGGAGACGGACTGGATCGGCGGCCAGCTCACGGCGCAAGGAGTCTCCGCGCTCGACGAGCACGAGCATATCGAGCGATTCGGCGGCACCCGCAGCTACTACGCGCTGCGGGAGGCGATCCGCGATCATTATCGCCGCCTGTCTCCCGCCCTGGCCGCGCGACCGCACCCGAATCCCGGCAATTGCTGGGTGACGCGTCTCGCCTTCGAGCCGCGCGTCGCGCTCGACGCGCTCCTGGCCATGGCCGCGCCCCATGCCGACGCCGGGCGGCTGAAGATCCTGACGCGGACCAAAGCCGCGCGGGCGGAGGTCTCCCGGGATCGGATCGAGAGCGTATTGGCCGTGAACCTGGACGACGGGCGCTGGACGCGCATCCGGTCTCGCATCGTCATCGACGCTACCGAGCTCGGCGACCTCCTGCCCTTGGTCGGAGCGGAGTACGTGGTCGGCGCTGAGATCAAGACCGAGACTGGCGAGCCCCATGCCCTGCCGGCGGAGCCCAAGACCGATTGTATCCAGAGCTTCACCTATACCTTCGCGCTGGAGCGCATGGCCCCGGGAAAACGCTACGTGATCCCCATGCCCGAGCGCTACAGGCACTATCGCGACAGCCAGCCCTATTCGTTGCGGATCCACGTCCACGGTGGCGAGATCTACGGCGAGGAGACGCGCTGGCTCGAATACCAGATGTTCGAGCCGGCGCCTGGGACGAAAGGAGGGCTTTGGACATACCGCCGGCTCATCGACCGGAGCCTCTTCCCGTCCGGTAGCGGCTACCTCAACGACATCAGCATGATCAACTGGCCGGGGAACGATTACCGAGACCAGAGCATTCTCGACCGGACGCCGCTCGAGCAGGCGCGGGCGCTGCAGGACGCCAAGCGCGTCAGCCTGGGTTTCCTCTACTGGCTCCAGACGGAAGCCCCGCATCCCGGCGCTACACCGGGATTCCCCGAGCTCAAGCCCCGCCCAGACGTCTTCGCCACCGGCGACGCGCTCGGCAAGCATCCTTATATACGGGAGTGCCGCCGGATTCGGGCTCTCAGGACGATTGTCGAGCAAGAAGTATCGGCCGAGTGCCAGGGTGGCGCTCGGGCCCAGCCCTTCGAGGACTCGGTGGGCGTGGGCTGGTATCCGATTGATATACACACCTCGGGCACCGACGTAGTGGAAATCTCCTCCAGGACCCGGCCCTTCCAGATTCCTCTGGGGGCGCTCGTCCCCGTGCGGGTCAAGAACCTCCTCGCCGGCGCCAAGAATCTGGGGACGACGCACATCACCAATGGCTGCTACCGGCTGCATCCCGTCGAGTGGAATGTCGGCGAGGCGGCCGGCGCACTCGCCGCCTTCGCTCTCAAGACCGGTCACGATCCCGCGGCCATTCACGCCGACCCCGCGCGACGCCGCGATTTCCAACGCTATCTCGCGAAGGAGGGCGTACCGCTTTACTGGTTCACTGACGTGGGAATCGACCATTCAGCCTTCGCCGCGCTCCAATTGGCCGCCGTGACGGGCGAAGTCGAGGGCGCCCCCGACAGCCTGGAGGCGGCCGCCTTGCCCGCCGACGCCCGCCGGAGGCTCGGGCTGTGAGCGCGAGCCTGAGCGTGGACGGCGCCGTCGCGCGGCTCACGCTGGAGCGGCCGGAGGCGCTCAATGCGCTCAACCGCGAAGTCGCCGCGGCGCTCGAGGACACGCTCGGGAGGCTCGAGGGCTCGCGTGAGGTCTCGGTGGTGGTGGTGAGCGGGCGCGGCCGGGCCTTCAGCGCCGGCAATGACATCGCCGAAATGGCAACTCTCGAGCCAGCCGAAGCGGAAACGCTGTCCCAGCGATGGCAGGCCATCACTGACCGCTTCGCGCGCTTGCCCCAGGTGACCATCGCCGCGATTCACGGCTACGCCCTCGGCGGCGGCTGCATGCTCGCCGCGGCTCAGGACCTGCGCGTGGCCGAGGCGGGCGCGCGCTTCGGTCTGCCCGAGATCACGCTCGGCTTCAACCCGAGCTACGGGATCGCGCGGCTGCTCGACATCGTGGGCGGCGCCCACGCGCGCGAGCTGCTGCTCACCGGCCGCATCGTGGACGCGGCCGAGGCGCAGCGGATGGGGCTGGTGACGCGGGTGGTGGCTGACGGCACGCTCGACCGGGCGGCGGCCGACTTCGCCGCGGAGATCGCGCGCAATCCGAGAGGCGGGCTCGCAGCGACCAAGGCCATCGTGGCGGACATTCGAGCCGGGCGCCCGGGCGATGCGGCGCAGGCGTATGCCGCCGCTCTCCGGGCCGATCCGGAAGCCCGGGCGCGCATCGCCGGTTTCATCAAGCGCAAGAAGACGGACCCTTAGAAGCCCAAACCGACACGGAGGGCACTCATGCGCGCTCTAGTTTCGTTCCTGTTGGCTGCGTTGCTGTCTGGCTGCGCGACTACCACAGGCGGCAGTGGAGCTGCGGGAAAAGATCAAGTGGCAGCCGCGACCGCGGCTTGGCGCGCCGCGTACGATAGCCGGGACCCGGCGCGCATCACCGCAATGTACGACTCGGACGCAGTACTTTGGGGCACGACCGCAAAGACCGTCGCTGCCAACCCGGCGGCAATCGCCGAGTATTTCAAGGATGCCGGAAAGCGCCCGAATGCGAGAGTCGCCTTCGGCGAACAGCACATTCGCGTTTACGGTGACGTCGCGGTCAACACGGGTTACTACACGTTCTCCGATGTCCAAAATGGCCAGACGGTGTCGCGCCAGGCGCGCTTTACTATGGCGTTCCGGAATCGAGACGGCAAGTGGCTCATCGTCGCTCATCATTCATCCCGTGTGCCCTAGCGGCGGGCGATAGGCCGATGCTCATCGTCGGCGCCCGCACGCTCAAGAGCGCGCTGGAGGACAAGGCGCGGCGCTTCCCCGACCGGCCCTTCCTGATGTTCGAGGATTCAGCGGGCGGCGCCGTCCGCTGGACCTGGGGGGAGTTCGATCGCGACGTGAACCGGGCCGCCCATCTGCTCCTGGCGCGCGGCTTGCGCCACGGCGACAAGTTCAACCTCCATCTCGGCAACTGCCCCGAGTTCCTCCTCTTCTGGCTGGCCGCGGCCAAGACGGGCACCGTGATGGTGCCCACCAACCCGGCTTCCACGACTGACGAGATGGACTATATCCTCGCGCATTCGGAAGCCCGGCTCTCCGTCACCGAGCCCCAATACGCGGAGCCGGTCCACGTCGCGGCCCGCCGCTGCCCGACGCTCGGCGGCGTCCTCGAAGCCCGGCCATTGGCGCCGCTGCTCGCCTCCCTGCCCTCCACGCCGCCCGAGACGACCGTCGCTCCGCTGGATGAGATCTCCATGCAGTACACCTCGGGCACCACCTCCAAGCCCAAGGGCGTGCTTCTCACCCACGCCAACTATCTCTATGGCGGCGAGGTCATGTCCAAGGCCATGCGCGTCGGGCCCACCGACCGGCATCTCGTCGTGCTGCCGCTCTTCCACGCCGGCGCGCAGCTCCACGCTTTCCTGCCGATGCTGCTGGCCGGCGGCAGCGTCGCCCTGATGGAGCGCTTCAGCGCGACGCGCTTCGTCGAGCAGGCGATCCGCCACGAGGCCACCCTCGCCGCGCTCTTCGCCGCGCCGATCCGCATGCTGCTGGCCCAGCCGCGAAACGACCGCGACGGACAGACGCGCCTGCGCGCGGTGTCGTACGCGCAGAACATCACGCCCCAGCAGTTCGAAGAGTGGCACGAGCGGTTCCGGGCGCCGCTCATGCAGATCTGGGGGATGACCGAGACCATGAGCCTGCCGCTGATGCAGCCGCTGGATCTGCCGCGCAAGCCGCTGTCCATGGGCATGCCCGTGCTGGGCTACGAATGCAAGATCGTGGACGAGAGCGGCAAGGAGGCGCCGCCGGGGGCGGTGGGCGAGCTGGTCGTGAGCGGCGTGCCCGGCGTCAGCCTCATGAAGGGCTACTTCAAGAACGAGCAGGCCACGGCCGCCACGCTGCGCGACGGCTGGCTTCACAGCGGCGACAATGCCTGGATGGACGAGGACGGCTGCTTCTTTTTCGTGGACCGGAAGAAGGATATGATCAAGCGCGCCGGGGAGAACGTCTCGGCGTCGGAGGTCGAGGAGACACTGAAGCAGCACCCCGCCGTGTTCGACGCGGCGGTGGTCGGAGTCCCGGATCCCATGCGCGACCAGGCGATCAAGGCCTATATCCTTCTCAAGGAGGGCGCCGCGGCCACCGCCGACGAGCTCACCGCCTGGTGCGGGGCGCGCCTGTCCGCGTTCAAGGTGCCCGAGATCGTCGAGTTCCGGGACACCTTCCCGCGCACCTCGGTAGGCAAGATCCAGAAGCACCTCTTCTGAGAAAGGACAGCACATGGCCACCAAGCTCCCGCTCCTCTACACCCACGTGATGGGCAGCCACGGCTTTCCGGCCTGGTTCTGGACTGCGCTGGACAAGATCAAGGCCGGCGAGTACGGGCAAACCGACGCCAAGGAGACCTTCGACGACGCCACCCAGCTCGCCGTCCGCGACCAGGAACGGGCCGGCATCGACGTGATCTGCGACGGAGAGATGCGCCGCTTCTTCTTCGTCCAGACCTTCTACGGGCGGATGGACGGGCTCGAGACGCTGGAGCCGCTTCGCAAGACAGGGCTGTACGCCTACGACAGCGTGCCGCGCTACCGGCCGGTGAAGAAGATCACGGTGCCGAAGGGCCTGGGCACCGTGGACGAGTTCAAGTACCTCAAGACCCAGACCGACAAGCCCGTCAAGGCCACATGCCCGGGACCGGTGACGCTGTCGATCCACGTCCAGACGCGCCCCGGCGATGCCTACAACAATGATCGCCTGGCGCTGTGCTGGGATCTGGTGCCGGCCGTCAATGCCGAGCTCAAGGCGCTGGCCGCGGCCGGCGCCGACTGGATCCAGATCGACGAGCCGTCGGCGGCGATCGTGCCCGGCCAGGCCCCTGAGTACGTGAAGATGTTCAATGCGTGCGTGGAGGGCGTGAAGGCCAAGATCGGCTATCACGTCTGCTTCGGCAATCTCATGTCCCGCCCGCGCGGCAAGCGGAGCTACCGCTGGATGTTCCCGGCCCTGCTCGAGGCCAAGTGCCAGCAGTTCGTGTTCGAATACGCCAACCGCGAGATGACCGAGCTCGACATGTGGAAGGAGATCGGCGTGGACCGCGAGGTGGCCTGCGGGGTGGTTGACGTGAAGTCCTTTTATATGGAGACTCCCGATGACGTGGCGGAGCGGATCCGGCTCTGCCTCAAGCACATCCCGGCTGACCGGCTGTCGCTGGTTCCCGACTGCGGCTTCTTTCCCGTGCCGCGCTGGGTGGCGGCGGAAAAGCTCAAGCGCCTGGCGGCGGGCGCCCAGGTGGCGCGCAAGGAATTGCGGGGTTAACCCTCAAGGATGAGGAGGAATACATGGAGACCAGCAGGCGCGAATTCCTAAAGGTGGCGGGCGGGGCCGCGGCGGCCGGCGCGGTCGGCTTCCCCGCCGTGGTCCGGGCGCAGGCGCGGCCGGGTGTACCCGCCGGACCCGTCAAGATCGGCGTGCTGGCCATTCGGGCCGGCATCGCCGCGCCGGTTGGCACGGCCGGGCTGCGCGGCACCGAGTGGTGGGCCGAGCGCGTCAACAAGGCCGGCGGCATTCTGGGGCGCAAGGTCGAGCTCATCGTCGAGGAAGAGTCCAATCCGAAAGACACCGTCGAGCGCTACCGCAAGCTCGTGCTCCAGGACAAGGTCGAGGTCGTGCTGGGCGGCATCTCGACGGGCGTGACGCTGGCGCTCGGGCCGGTAGCCGAGGACCTGGCCCTGCCGTGGCTCTCGTGGGACGGCACGACTCAGGAGGGCGTCGAGGAAACGATGCCCAGTCCCAAGTGGGCCTTCAAGAGCGTGGACAACGAGGTCGAAGCCATCGTGGCCGGTATCCTCACCCCCAAGTACTTCAAGGGCGTCAAGACCGTCGCCGGGATCGGCAACGATTACTCCTACGGCCATGACTGCTGGGAAACCTATCAGGCCGTGCTGAAGAAGTACACGCCCGACGTCAAGTTCGTCCTCGAGCTCTTCCCCAAGCTCGGCGTCACCGACTTCACCTCCCACATCGCCGCCATCCAGCAATCGAAGGCCGATCTGCTCATGTGCTCATTCTGGTCCGGCGACGCGACGATCCTGATGAAGCAGGCGGCGGCCGTCGGGCTGTTCAAGACCATGAAGGGCGTCTTCACCACGGCCGGCGGCGTCCACGACTCGCTCAAGAAAGAGTTCACGCCCGAGGGCCTGCTGCTGGGCTACAACACCATGTACTTCAACGACCCGAAGGGCTCGGCGCTGCTGAAGCAGTTCGTCCTTGGATACAAGACCAAGTACAACGAGTACCCGCCCTACGAGTGCGATCACGCCTACTTCTGCGCCGAATCCTACAAGGCGGCGGTGGAGAAGGCTTATGCCCAGACCAAGCAGTGGCCCGAGAAGGCCCAGCTGGTCAAGGCGCTGGAGGGCATCGAGGTGGAATCGCTCTCGGGCAAGCGCTCGTGGCGCGAGGACCACATCCAGATGTGCAACTTCTACCAGGGCATCACGACGCACAAGAACAACTACGATTTCGTCACCATCAACCCCATCGAGGTGGTCTCCACCAAGACGGCGATGAAGCCCGCGGGCTCGAAGCTCCTCGACTGGATCAACGGCTGGAAGGTCTAGCCATCGGGGTCAGGTCTTGAATTACGACAAATGGTGACGGCAATTGCCGTCATCAAATGTTGCATTTCAAGACCTGACCCCGTCTTATGACCGCGAATCTCGTCAATGTGGTGATGAGCGGCGTCTTCCACGCCGCCATTCTCTTCCTGGTCGCCGCCGGGCTGCAGGTGGTCTTCGGCGTCCAGAAGATCTTCAACCTGGCCTGCGGCTCCTTCTACGCCCTCGGCGCCTACACGGGCGTCTCGGCCGTCGGCTGGTACGCGGGCACGGGCGGCCCGCCGGGCCTGTTCCTGCTGCCATTGGCGCTGGGCGGCCTGCTGGTCGGCATCGTCGGGCTGCCGGTGGAGCGCGGGCTGCTCCGATTCGTCTATGACCGGGACGAGACCTTCCAGCTGCTGATGACCTTCGCCCTCGTCCTCATGATGGAAGACCTGATCCGCATGACCTGGGGCACGGCGCCCCGCTCGACTGCGGGCTACTACCTCACCTACGGCCAGGCGCGGCTGCTGGGCGCGACGGTGCCCGTCTACAACCTCGTCGTCATCGCCGCGAGCCTCGTCATCGCGGCCGGGCTGGGCTGGCTGCTCACGCGCACGGCCTTTGGCCGCATCATGCGAGCCACCGCGGACAATCGCGAGATGGCCGAGGCCCTGGGCGTGGACATGCGCCGCGTCTATGCCAAGGTCTTCACTCTGGGCACGGCGCTCGGCACGCTGGGCGGCGCCCTCGTCATCCCGGCCACCGCCGCCATGAGCGAGATGGGCATCGAGCTGATCGTGGAGGCCTTCGCCGTGGT
>JBKPCB010000055.1:0-8408 GCA_046727155.1 Candidatus Methylomirabilota bacterium
GAGTCGAACGAAAACAGCCGGGCGCATTTGACTGAACGAGATGTCCCAATGCTGGAAGTCCTCCATGCAAGGCAGCCGAATCAGGCTCTCGCCTCCAAGTTGCAGCTCTACGGCCAATTCATTGGATCGTGGCATCTCGACATCGATTTCCACCCATTGATCGGATCCGCGCGCCACGCGGAAGGCGAGTGGCATTTCAGCTGGGTGCTCGACGGGAGGGCGATCCAAGACGTCTGGATCTTCCCGGCGCGATGGCTTCGCGGAAGCGAGAGACCTGCTGAGCCGTGGCACATGTACGGCTCCACGTTCCGCTGGTATGACCCGGCCATCGACGCCTGGCACATCGCCTGGTTCGATCCGACCCGACCAGCCGAACTGCGCCAGATCGGCCGAGCCGTTGGCGCCGATATCGTGCAGACGGGCGAGGATCACAACGGGCTGCTGAATCGCTGGCGCTTCGTCGAGATCACCAACCGGTCCTTCACGTGGCTCGGCGAGCTGTCATGGGACAAGGGCTCGACCTGGACGCTCGTCATGGAAATGCGAGCCCGCAGAGTGGACGAGCGGTCGGCCGCCGGCCCAGGTTGAACTACTTGTTGTGTCCCTGACCTTTTTCCGGCCCCGGCCCCGGACCCTGCCCCTGGCTCTGCTCCGGCTCCTGCTTTCGCTCGTGCTTTGGCTCTTGTGGTGCGCCCTGACCTTGCGGCCCCTTTTCCTGGACTTGTGGCTTAGGCGTCGGCTGCTCACGCTGGGCCGCCCCTTGCGGCGGCTCCCGCCTCTGGCCCTGGACCTCCGGGCCTCTCTGCTGAGGAGGCGGCGGGACTGGCGCCGATTTCTGAACGCCCTCGCCTCCCCCTTGCGGTGACTGCGGGCGCGGAACGGATGGAGCGCCCTGCTGGGGCGGCGGAGGCGGGGTCGAACGCTGGATAGCCTGTTGCTTGGGACTTTTCTGCTGAGGCTCTCCCTGCTGCTGGCCCCGCTGGGAGGGCATGGGCGATCCTTGCAATCCTTGCTGCTGATAGTGCTGCCGCACTACGGAGTCTTTCGGCTGGTAATGGTAATTCTGGCTGTGAAGCGCCTGCTGCTGCTCCGCTCGAGGATACCGATCCCCTGAATACTGCCGCTGGTAAACGGGCAGCGGGGCGGGCGCTGGAGCAGAGCCGCGGCTCCCCTTGTCCCATCCGCTCCGACGCTGCTCCCAATCATGCCCCCAGTGCTCCCCCCAGCGTGGTGGCGCATCTGCTCGCCACGCGCGGAAGTACACCGGCGGATGCCGGTAGTAGCGCACGGGGACTCGCAGGATGTACACCGGCACCACTTCCGGTTCCACAATCACCCAGGGCCCGTTGTACCAGTAGCTCGAATACCAGTAATCGCCCTGGTAGACCCAGAACAAGCCATCGTAGAAGAAGAAGTTCACATCCAGCCGCGGAGCGTAGTAGACGGGGTAGGCCGGCACCACGACGAGCTCAGGAAACACCGGCACGTTGATCCCGATGTTGACGCCGATAGTCACCTGAGCAGCGACGGGAGTCACCGAGCACAAGAGCACCAGCAGCACAATGAGTCCGTAGCGCATATTCAATCCTCCAAGTACCGCTGATGCCCTTCCTTGGGGTCGTCCTTCATTAGAGACGCTGAGCATTGGCCGTGCCAGTGGGCGGGGATCGTCTTGCAACTACTGAAAACTGCAGACTTTGACGGTGGTTCACCCGTGCAGGTAGATGCGGGAATGGAGGGTACTATGTGCAGGCTAAACGGTAGAAACTACACACTCTCCGGCCTGGTCAACGCACGATCAAGCCCTGAGGCTCCTTCCCCGCCCTGATCTGGCTCGCCAGTGACAGCTTCTCCAGGTCGATCACTGCCACGGCATCCGCCCCCCTCACCGCGATGAAGGCTGTCTTGCCGTCCTTGCTGAATCCGATGTTCGTGCCGCCCTGGCCGATCGTCAGCCGCCTGACTTCTTTGAACGTCCTGGCGTCGAAGATCTGGGCAAAGGTGTCCTGGCCGTTGGTGACGATCGAATACCGGCGGTCGGGTGTCCATGCGTTCGTCACCGGGGACTTCCCCGTCGGCTCGGTTGAGAGCACCGAGAGATCTTCGGCGTTGAGGACCACGTTCGTGTTCGCGTCGGCCGTCTGCACCCACACCTCCTTCCCATCGGGAGAGACACGCAGCATGTGCGGCTTGCTCTTGGTGGGGAACGAAACGGTCTTGAGGAGTTTTCGGCTGGTCATGTCGATCTTCGAGACCGTGTCCGACTCGCGCTCCGGGGTGTAGCCGAACCGACCGTCCGGCGTCAGGTGGAGGTCTCAGGGAAAGGCGCCGGTCTTGAGCGTGGCCTCCATCTGGCCGCCCTCGAGGTCGAGAAATGCGATGAGGTCGTCGCCCGCCACATTGACCGCCGCCTTCTTCCTGCCGGGCAGCACGACCAGACTGTGGCCGGGCCCAGTGCCGAGCCCGGCGATCGTTTTGGTAACGGCCACCTGCTTCGGATCGATGGCGATGGCCTGCACTTGGTTGTTGGGGAAGTCGTAGGTCCAGATCCGCGCCCCGTCCCAATACGTCTGCTCGTTCGATAGCCAGCGCACTGACGCGCCGAGGGGCCGCGTCTCGCGCACCTGGCGGCGGGCGACATCGATCAGCGTGACGTCCTTCGAGCCGACGTTGAAGACGTAGACCGTTTCTCTCGCAGCCTGGTTCTCCGTCGACGCGGACGCCGCGACGGAAGGAGGTGATGCCGGGCTGGATGAATTGCAGGCGGAAGCGAGCAGCCCGAGCGCGGCGCTACTGGCGCCTTTCAGCAGCGTTCGGCGGTCAAGGCTCGAGGAGAGGAGCCAATCCGTCCCCCCGACAAACACGCCCTTGACCTCGCCCCGCGAGGCGCAGTCGGCCGGCCCTCAATGCGAAGGCGGCGTGGCCTGCTGTAGCGGATTGATGATCGCTTTCGGCACCGTGTCTGCTCCTTCTACTCCTCAGTGGCCAGCAGCCTACACCTGGCCGGACAGGTCGACAACCACAATCCTATGCGGGCCAACTTGCCGCGTACTGGATTGATCTTATCTTTTGGCCCCCTGCCGGTTTAACATCCGCGAATATGAGGCTCCTCCCACGCGGTACCCGGTCGTCCTCGCGCTGCTCCTCGCGTTTGGCGCCGTTCTCAGCGCCCGGCCCCGCCGCGGCCGACGCGACTGAAGAGCTGCTCGCGCGGGTGAGGTCAGCGACCGCCCGCTACCTCGACATCGCCCGGCCCTCCCTGCCAATATGAGTGAGACAGTGACCCCCTGGAAGTTTAATGTCGAGGGCGAGTCAGGATCGGAGGCCGATGAGCACGGTGGAGCAAGCCCTCGGTGGACCAGATATCGAAGTAGCTGTGAAGGCGACGCGGCGGCGGTTCACCCTCGACTACAAGCGAAAGATTGTCCGGGAAGCGGACGGATGTAAGACCCCCGGGGCGGTGGGGGCGCTGCTGCGCCGGGAGGGGCTCTACTCGTCGCATCTGACGACGTGGCGCGCGGCCCGGGAGCGTGGGGACCTGGCCGAAAGGACCGTGAAGAAGCGCGGCCCCGTGCCGCGGGTTCCCGATCCCCGCGACAGGCGGATCGCAGAGTTGGAGCGAGCGAACACGTTTTGGCGGAAACGCGCCGAGCGGGCTGAGGCCCTGGTGGAAGTCCAAAAAAACATCGCGGCGTTGCTGGGGGCGCCGCTCGAGAGCGAGAAATCCTGATGGCCGCGGTGACGGAGGTCGGACCTCGGCTCGGCATCGCGCCGACGTGTGCGGCGCTCGGGGTGCCGCGGGCGACCTACTACCGACGGCGGCGGCCTCACAGTGCGCCGCTGCCGCGCCGGCCGTCGCCCCGCGCGCTCAGTGCCGCGGAGCGGACCGCGGTCCTCGCCCTGTTGCACGAGCCGCGCTTCGTGGACTTGGCACCGGCCGAGATCTACGCCACGCTGCTCGATGAGGGACAATACCTCTGCTCGGAGCGCACGATGTACCGCATCCTCGCCGAGCACGAGGAAGTGCGCGAGCGCCGGAATCAGCTCCGGCATCCCCACTACGCGGCTCCGGAGCTCCTGGCCCGGCGGCCCAACGAGCTCTGGAGTTGGGACATCACCAAGCTCCTCGGCCCGGCGAAGTGGACCTACTTCTACCTGTATGTCATGCTCGATGTCTTCAGCCGCTACGTCGTCGGCTGGATGGTCGCTCCTCGCGAGAGCGCCACGTTGGCCGAGCGATTCATCGCTGAGACCTGTGCCCGGCAGAGCATCGATCCAGGGCGGCTCACCATCCACGCCGACCGAGGTTCGGCGATGACGTCCAAGCCCGTTGCCCTCTTGCTCGCCGACCTCGGCGTGACAAAGACCCACGCCCGGCCGCACGTCTCGAACGACAACCCATTCTCAGAAGCGCACTTCAAGACGCTGAAGTACCGGCCGATGTTTCCCGAGCGGTTTGGCTCGATCCAAGATGCCCGGGCGCACTGCCACGGGTTCTTCACCTGGTACAACACTGAGCATCATCATTCGAGCCTCGGGCTGCTGACGCCCGCTGACGTGCATCACGGCCTGGCCGAGGAACGCGTCGCTGCCCGGGCAGCGGTGCTCGCCAGGGCCTATGCCGCGTATCCGGAGCGATTTCCCTCCGGCGCGCCTCATCCGCCAGCGCGTCCAGTGGAAGTATGGATCAATCCCCTCACGACCCGAGCGACGGAGGAGACTTCGGGACTCGCGGCAACTCGCGGCGGTGTCCTTGACCACGCGAGACTCGAGGAATTACTCTCGGCTCACCGTTCCGACCTTCGCGGGCCCGGCTACCTGGAGGCTCCGGTATGAAGTGTACCCGGTGTCAGTACGAGAACCCGCCCGGGTCGAACTTCTGTCTGGGCTGCGGGACGCGCTTAGGCGCGACGTGCGGTGCGTGCGGCAATGACTTACCGGCCGGGTCCCGGTTCTGCAACAAGTGCGGCACTCCAGTAAGCGCCCGCGCCGGGCAGGCGCGGTTCGCCTCGCCCGAGTCCTACACTCCGCAGCACCTCGCCGAGAAGATTCTGACTTCCAAGGCCGCCCTCGAAGGCGAGCGCAAGCAGGTCACGGTCCTCTTCGCCGACCTCAAGGGCTCGATGGAGCTGCTCGCCGACCGGGATCCCGAAGAGGCCCGCAAGGTTCTCGACCCGGTGCTCGAGCGGATGATGGAGGCCGTCCACCGTTACGAGGGCACCGTGAACCAGGTGATGGGCGACGGGATCATGGCGCTGTTCGGCGCGCCCCTCGCCCACGAGGACCACGCCGTCCGCGCCTGCTACGCGGCGCTCCGGATGCAAGAGTCAGTCGCGCAGTACGCGGAAGGGGGCTTCCGCTCGCAGGGGGTGCCCCTGCAGATCCGCGTGGGGCTCAACTCTGGCGACGTGGTCGTCCGCGCCATCGGGTCGGATCTGCACATGGATTACACGGCAGTCGGTCAGACGACACACCTGGCTGCCCGCATGGAGCAGATGGCGACGCCCGGCACGATCCTGCTTGCCCCTGCGACCCTGCAACTCGCCGAAGGCTACGTTCAGGTCGCGGCCCGGGGACCGGTGGCGGTCAAAGGCCTAGCGGACCCCGTGGAAGTCTACGCGCTCACTGGATCGAGCGCGCCGCGGTCCCGGGTCCACGCGGCCGCCGCGCGAGGACTGACGCGTTTCGTCGGCCGAGACGCCGAAATCGAGCAAATCCGCCGGGCGCTCGCTCTCGCGCACGATGGCCACGGTCAGCTCGTCGCCATCGTGGGCGAACCTGGCGTGGGAAAGTCCCGCCTCGTCTACGAGTTCACACACTCCTACCGGACCCAGGACTGGCTCATCCTGGAAGCCGGCTCCGTGTCCTACGGCAAGGCGACCAGCTACTTGCCGGTCATCGACCTCCTCAAGGCCTATTTCAAGGTGCACGATCGCGAAACCCACCGCGAGATTCGCGAGAAGGTGACCGGCAAGCTCCTCACGCTGGATCGGACCCTCGAGCTGATCCTGCCCGCCTTGCTGGCTATCCTCGATGTGCCCGCCGAGGACGCCCAGTGGCAGGCGCTCGATCCCGCCCAGCGCCGGCAGCGCACGCTCTACGCCGTCAAGCACCTCTTGCTCCGGGAGAGCCAGGGCCAACCCGTCCTCGTGGCCTTCGAGGACCTGCACTGGATCGATTCCGAGACGCAGGCTCTGCTCGACGGTCTGGTTGAGAGCCTGCCCACGGCCAGGCTTCTCCTGCTGGTCAACTACCGGCCCGAGTACCAGCATGGCTGGTTGAGCAAGACCTATTACAGCCAGCTACGTCTCGACGCGCTCCCTCCGGAGAGTGCGGGCGAACTTCTGAGCGCCCTCTTGGGCGACGATCCTGGGCTCGAGCCCCTCAAGCGACTGCTGGTCAAACGCGGGAACCCGTTCTTCATCGAGGAGAGCATCCGGACGCTCGTGGAGACGCGTGCGCTCATCGGCGAACGCGGCGCCTACCGTCCGACCCGGCCGATCCAGGCGGTCGAGGTCCCGGCGACCGTGCAGGTGATGCTGGCGGCCCGCATCGACCGGCTTTCGGCCGAAGACAAGCGGCTGCTCCAGACGGCCGCGGTGATCGGCAAGGACGTGCCCTTCGTGCTGCTCCACGCCGTGGCGGAGGCGGCGGAGGATGCGCTGCGGCGGGGGCTCACGCATCTGCAGGCGGCGGAGTTTCTGTACGAGACGCGGCTCTTCCCGGATCCCGAATACACCTTCAAGCACGCGCTCACCCATGAAGTCACCTACGGCACTCTGCTCCAGGAACGGCGCAAGGCCCTGCACGCCCGGATTGTCGGTGCCATCGAACGCTTCTATCCCGACCGGCTGACCGAGCACGTTGAGCGGCTGGCCTACCATGCGGTGCGGGGCGAGCTGAGCGAGCAGGCGATCAGGTACCTCCGCCAGGCCGGCGCCAAGGCACTGACGCGATCCGCCGCCCGGGAGGCCGTCACGTGCTTCGAGCAGGCGTTGGCAGCCCTGCAGCATCTGCCCGAGACCCGCGAGACGCTTGAGCAGGCCATCGATATCCGCTTCGATCTTCGAACATCGCTCTTGGCGCTCGGAGAATTCGAGAGGATGATCGGGTGTCTCCGTGAGACCGAACGTCTGGCCAGGACGCTCGGTGATCAACGTCGGCTCGGCTGGGTGTCTGCCTTCATGAGCAGCTATCTTTGGACCACCGGTGACTCGACGCGAGCGCACACATTGGCCCAGGCCGTCCAGGCCATCGCCCAGACGGTGGGGGATCTTTCCCTTCAGATCGGGGCGAACTGGTGGCTGGGCGCCACATGCTTCGCCTTGGGCGACTATCGACGAGGCGAGGAGTTTTGCCGGCAGAACGTGGAGTCCCTCGAAGGCGATCTGACTCGCGAGCGCTTTGGCCTGGTGGCATTCCCCGCCGTGCTGTCCCGTGCCTGGTTGGCTCAGTCTCTTGCCGAGCGTGGAGAGTTCGACGAAGGGATCGCCTACGGGCAGGAAGGGCTTCGAATCGCCGAGACGCTCGGTCACCCGTTCAGCGTGGTTGCCGCGCTTCGCGGGCTCGCGTATCTCTACGGCGTCAAGGGTGACCTCAGCCAGGCCGTCCGGCTGCATGAACACGGTATCGCGCTTTGCCGCGAGTGGGACCTCCCCATTTGGTTGCCACTGCTCACCGGGTCCTTGGGCTATGGCTACGTGCTGTCGGGCCGTGTTGAGGAGGGCCTCTCACTGCTGCAACAAGCTGTCACGGCCCTTGAGTCGGGATTCCGACTTTGGCATTCACTCGTCGTCGGGTATCTGGGTGAGGCGTGCTTGCGCGCCGATCGGCTCAAGGACGCATCCGCAGTCGCCGGGCGAGCCTTGACACTTGCCCGCGAGCGCAGAGAACGGGGCTACCAGGCATGGGCTTTCCGCCTCCTCGGCGAGATCGCCTCCCGCGGCGACTCCGAGGGGGTCGAGACGGCGGACGGCCATTTCCGGGAAGCGATGGCGCTGGCCGACGAACTCGGCATGCGCCCCCTCATCGCCCACTGCCACTTCGGCCTCGGCAAGCTCTATCGGCGCACTGGCAAGCAACACGCAGCCCAGGAGCATCTCACCACCGCGACGACGATGTACCGCGAGATGGAGATGACGTATTGGCTGGAGAAGGCAGAAGCGGAGCAGAAGACGTGAGCGTGAAGCTTTTCGCCAGAATCTCTCCGACTCGCCATGCCAGAGAGGAGGCGTCGTCGCTACAATAAACTCACAGACCTACTGTCTCATTCTTGTTGACAGGTTCCGCGGGCCCGCGAGGACGGTTTTGTCCAGATCACCGGGATGGAGCAGAGCCACGGTTACCACTTCCTCAACGTGAATGCCTCGCTGCTGACCAGCGCCGCGCGTCTGTGGTCTGCCGAGCTC
>JBKPCB010000056.1:0-9667 GCA_046727155.1 Candidatus Methylomirabilota bacterium
CGCCTAGACTCCGGGCCTATGAAATTTCACGTGTTCATGCTCCCGACGATCGGCGAGCCCCAGGACCTGCGCCGGGGCATGGCGGGGCAGAACCCCGAGCACTACCAGCGCATGCTGCGGCAGGTGAGCGACATCGTCCGCCTGGCCGACGAGATGGGGTACGAGGGCATCGGCTTCACCGAGCATCACTTCCATATCGAGGGCTTCGAGTGCTCGACCAATCCGATCCTGTGGAATCTCTTCACGGCCATGCAGACCAAGCGGGTGCGCGTGGGACAGCTGGGCATCGTGCTCCCCGCCTCCAATCCGATCCGCGTCGCCGAGGATCTGGCCATGCTCGACCAGATGTCGGGAGGCCGGGCCTACGCGGGCTTCGCGCGGGGCTACCAGGCGCGCGCGGTCAACACGCTGGCCCAGCACATCCACGTCGGCGCCACGCGGTCGGATAAGTCCCAGATGGACGCGATCAACCGGGAGGCGTTCGAAGAGGCGCTGGACATCATCAAGCTGGCGTGGACGCGCGAGACCTTCTCCTACGACGGCAAGTTCTGGAAGATCCCGGCCGAGACGCCGTGGGATTTTCCCGCCACGCGGAAGTGGGGACGCGGGCTCGGGCCCGACGGCAAGCTCACCGAGATTGGCATCGTCCCGCGCCCGCTCCAGAAGCCGCATCCGCCGATCTATTTCCCCTTCGCGTTCAGCATGACGACGGTGCGCCACGGCGCGCGGGTGGGCGGCATCCCGGTGCTGCTCTCGGGCGACGTCGACTTCTGCAAGGACCTCTTCACCGTGTATCAGGAGGAGGCGGCCAAGGCCGGCCGCTCGCTCAAGTGGGGCGAGTCGGTGGCCCTGGGCGGCTTCCTCTCCGTCGCCCACGACGCCGGCAAAGCCGAGACCTTCGCCCAATCCTACCGCTGGGCCCACGACGAGTGGTTCACGCCCTTTGGCTTCCCCAAAGGGCTCGAGCTCATCGGCGACCCCGACACCATCAGCCGCCAGCTCGAGACGCTCCAGAATGCGCTCCGCTTCGAAGAGTTCTTCATCTGGCTGAACCAGGGCCTCTCGCCGCACGCGCAGGTGCTCGAAAACCTCGAGCTCTTCGCGACCAAGGTCATGCCCCGGTTCAGATGAGCTATCGCCGCGCTTCTCGCTTCCCGTGAAGGTGCGCGCACCCTTGACGGGGCCGGCTCACCGCCAGTAGCATACCGGCGGGCTCGATGCGTCTCTACGTGGTCCGGCGCCTCTTCCTCTTCATCCCCACGCTCATCGGCGCCTCCATTCTGATCTTCGTCCTGATGCGGCTCGTGCCGGGGGACATCGCGGAGATCCTCGTCTACCAGACCGGGTCGGAGTCGAGCGCCGTCCAGCAGAAGCAGATCCAGAAGATCCGCCAGGAGCTCGGGCTCGATCAGCCGGTGGCCGTCCAGTACCTCGCCTGGGTCGGGGCGGCGGCGCACGGCGACTTCGGCCGGTCGTATGCCCAGCGCCGGCCGGTGAGCGACATCCTCCGCGAGCGCTTTCCGCGCTCCATGGAGCTCGCACTGCTCACCCTCGTGATCGCCGTCGTCTGGGCGGTCCCGCTGGGCGTGGTGTCGGCGGCGCGCCAGAACAGCGTGCTCGACTACCTGGCGCGCCTCGTGAGCCTGAGCGGCCTCAGCTTGCCCTTGTTCTTCACCGGAGCGCTCATTCTTTACGGGCTCGTCCGCTTCTTCCGCTGGCTGCCGCCGCTGGAGTTCGTGGCGTTCACGGAGAATCCGCTGGAAAACCTCAAGCAGCTCATCTGGCCGGCGCTGGCCCAGGCCTATTACATCAGCGCGCCCATCACGCGGCTCACCCGCTCGCAAATGCTCGAGACCGTCCGCCAGGATTACATCCGGACGGCGCGCGCCAAGGGCATGGCGGAGGGGGCCGTCATGTATCGGCATGCTCTGCGAAACTCGCTGCTCCCGGTGGTGACGTTCATCGGGTGGTGGGGTGGCCGGTTGCTCGGCGGCCTGGTGATCATGGAGATCATCTTCGTGGTCCCCGGCATGGGCACCGCGCTCGTCCAGGCCGTGAGCCAGCGGGACTATCCCACGGTCCAGGCCCTGATCTTCGTGATGGCGCTGGTCTTCCTGCTCGTGAACCTCTTCATAGATCTGCTCTACGCCTGGCTCGATCCCCGGATCCGGTACGCCTAGAATGGCGGCGGTCCTCGCGCGCTTCGTGACGCGACAGCCGCTCGGTGCCGCCGGCGCGCTGATCGTGCTGGCGCTCATCGTCATCGCTGTCGCCGCCCCGCGGCTCGCGCCCCACGGCCCGAAGGAGGTCAGCTTCGCGCCGTACCTGGCGCCGAGCGCGGAATTCCCCATGGGCACGGACCAGGTCGGCCGCGACGTGCTGAGCCGCATCATCTGGGGCGCGCGGCTGTCGCTTTACGTGGGCGTCGTGTCCGTCGTCTTCGGCGTAACGCTGGGCTCGTTCTGGGGGGCCGTGACGGCGTACTTCGGCGGCGCGGCCGATGCCGGCAGCCAGCGCGTGGTGGACTCTCTGATGGCGCTGCCGCCGATCATCCTGGCGCTGTCCCTGATGGCGGCGCTCGGCCAGTCGGTAAACAATGTCATCCTGGCGCTGGCGATCCTGCTCACGCCGACGGCGGCGCGCACGATTCGCTCGGTGGCGCTGGGCGTCGTCGCCACGCCCTATATCGAGGCCGCGCGGGCCGTCGGCAGCTCCCACTGGCGGATCATCTGCCGGCACCTCATCCCGAACTGCATGGCGGCCTACATCGTTCTCGTCACGACCAATGTCTCCTACGCCATCGTCGTCGAGGCCTCGCTCAGCTTCATCGGCGCCGGCGCTCCGCCCGACGAGCCGTCCTGGGGCGGCATGCTGACGGCGGGAATTCAAGCGATCGAGACGGCGCCCTGGATGATATTCTTTCCTGGGCTGGCGATCAGTCTGGCGGTCTTCGGCCTCAACCTCCTCGGCGACTCGATCCGGGACCTGACCGACCCTCGCCTCCGGGGCGGCCTGGGCTAGGGGAGGCGGGCCTTCGCGGGCCGATATTGGAAGGAGAGGGAACAATGAGGTTCTCGCGCGTCACGCTTACTGCCATCGCCGTGCTGGCCCTGCTGGGCTCGGCCGGGACCTTGGGCCCGGCCATTCCCGCCGAGGCGCAGGAGAAGCCGCGCCCCGGCGGCATCCTCACCTGGTTCGACTACGGCGACCCGGGTCGCCTCGATGTCCATGCCGAGTCGCCGCTGGTTGTGCAGCAGGCCACGGCCGGGATCTGGAGCGGGCTGCTGCATTACGATCCCGACAACCCGAGCAAGATCGCCGGTGACCTGGCCGAGCGGTGGACGATCTCGCCCGACGGCAAGACCTACACGTTCCATCTCCGGAAAGGCGTCAAGTGGCACGACGGCCAGCCGTTCAGCGCCGCCGACGTCAAGGCCTCCTTCGACCGGATCCTCAATCCCGAGTTCCAGAGCCCGAAGTGCGGGGCCTCGCTCAAGCCGCTGGTGCAGAGCGTGGAGATGCTCGACGCCAATACGGTGGAGTTCCGGCTCAAGTTCCCGGCGGCGCCGTTCCTGCCGTCCCTGGCATCGGCGTGGTGCCGGGTCGCCGCGAAGCACATCCTCGCCAAATACAATGATCTGAATCAGCCCGAGGCCCAGGTCGGCACCGGGCCGTTCCGATTCAAGAAATACGAGCGCGGCAGCGTGATCGAGTGGGAGAAGAACCCGAATTACTTCATTCCCGGGCTCCCGTACCTGGACGGCGTGAAGCAATTCATCCTGGTGGGCGGCCCGACCCAGCTTGCGGCCTCCAAGGCGGCCAAGGTCATGCTGTGGGACGTCTGGCCGCCCATGCGGAAGACGCAGGCGGATGAGCTCCGCCGGGCCCGGGACGACGTGGAGATCTATCAGGCGCCGATCAACACGCTCTTTCTGGCCTATCTGAACTCGCAGAAGCCGCCGTTCAACAACCCCGACCTCCGGCGCGCCGTGAACCTCGCCCTCGACCGCCAGGAGCTCGTGGCCAAGACGCTGGAAGGCGCGGGCGTGCCCTGCGCCATCCTCGATCCCAAGCTGCTCGGCGATTTCGCGCTGCCGCTCGAGGAGGTCAACAAGATGCCCGGCTGCCGCCAGCCGAAGGACGCGGACATCGCCGAGGCCAAGCGGCTCGTCGAGAAGCACCATCCGGGCGGGCTCGACATCGAGGTCGCCGTGCGCGCGGTCGGGAACTACGTGGACCGCGCCCAGGTCGTCATCGCCCAGCTCCGGAAGATCGGCATCCGCGGGACGCTCAAGACCCACGAGAGCGCCGCCGGCTACGCCGCGTGGGGCAAGGGCGACTTCACGCTGATCGCCACCCAGGACCGCAGCATGGACGTCAACGACCCGTCCGGCGTTTTTCACATCGCGTACACGACGGCGTCGGGCAGCAACTACGGCCGCATGTCGGATCCCAAGGTGGACGAGCTGGCCGAGCGGGCGCTCAAGGAATCCAATCACGAGAAGCGCAAGCAGCTCTACTGGGAGCTTCAGCGTTACATCCTGACCCGCGGCGATTCCGCCTCGGTTGCGGTCGGCTGGGTCGAAGGGTGGTTCTTCAAGGACAAGAAGCTGCGGAACTACAAGCCCGGGCTCACCACCTACGACAACAATACCTTCATGAAGGTGTGGCTCGCCCAGTAAGCCGTCGCCAAGGCTCGCGCCGTCCCGCGGCCGGCCGGCGGGACGCGCCTGCTGAATGAGCAGTTCCCGCCCACTGCACTATCGTTCAGCAGCGCCGTCCTTCGCTTCACGCTCAGCAGCAGCCGTATGAACGCGCCGCTCCGCCATTGTTTCTCGCTGGTTTCGCGCAATCCGAGAGGATTGGTACGCGGGTTGCTTCCCATGAGACCGATGCTTGAATGACGGCCGGCCCACCGTGGGGCCCAAGATATAGGCAATGGCGCCTTTCGAAGACCGAAAGGCGCCATTTCTCTTTCTCGAGCACCGGGGAGAGTGGATGAACAAGATCGAGGAAATCAAGGCGCAAAAGGACGGGCTCGACGTGGGACAGGACATCCCGCGCTATGCCGAGCTCGGCCTGGACGCGATCGAGGAAGGTGACGTCGACCGGCTGAAGTGGTGGGGCGTGTTCCTTCGCAAGCAGACGCCCGGCTTTTTCATGATGCGGATCCGCATCCCCAATGGCGTCGCCAGCGCCACGCAGGTCCGCGCGATCGCGGGCATTGCCAATCGGGTCGGACGCGGGCTGGCGGACATCACCACGCGTCAACAGGTGCAGCTGCGCTGGCTCCGGATCGGGGAGGTGCCGCGGATCCTCGACGAGCTGCTCGAGGTTGGACTCGTCACGCTCCAGACCGGGATGGACAATGTCCGAAACATCATCGGCTGCCCGGCCTTCGGCCTCACGCCCAATGAGCTGCTCGACGCCTCGCCGATCGCGCGGGCGTTCACGACCATGCTCGTGGGCAACAAGGCCTACACGAACCTGCCGCGAAAGTTCAACGTCGCCATCACCGGCTGCCGCGAGAATTGCACCCACGCCGAGACCCAGGACATCGCGCTGGTGCCGGCGATCAAGACGGTTGGCCTCGACGAGATCAAGGGCTTCAACGTGCTCGTGGGCGGCAAGAACGGCTCGGGCGGCTATACCGTCGCCTCGCCCCTCGACGTCTTCGTACGCCCGGAGGAGGCGGCCGAGGTGTGCAGCGCCATCACGCTCGCCTTTCGAGACCACGGCCTGCGCGAGGCGCGCAACAAGGCGCGGCTGGCATTTCTCCTCGACGCTTGGGGTGAGGCCAAGTTCCGCGAGGAGGTGGAGATGCGCGTCGGCCGGCGGCTCGAAAAGGCCGGCGCTGACCAGCGCGTCGCCAGGTCGACCGACCACGTAGGCGTGTTTCGCCAGAAGCAGCCCGGGCTCAACTACGTGGGCCTTCTGGTGCCGGTGGGGCGGGTGACGGGCGACCAGCTGCTCGAGCTGGCGCGGCTGTCCGAGCGCTATGGGACAGGCGAGGTGCGGTTCACGGTGGACCAGAACGTGATCATCCCCCATGTGCCGGATGCCAGAGTCGGCAATCTCACCGTGGAACCGCTGCTCAAGGCGCTCCGCTACGACCCGTCCGGCGTGATGCGCGGGCTGGTGAGCTGCACCGGCATCGAGTTCTGCAATCTCGCGGTGATCGAGACCAAGAGCCGCGCGCTCAAGATCGCCAAGGCGCTCGAGTCCAAGATACCCGCGACCAAGGCGATCCGGATGCACTGGTCGGGCTGCCCGGCCGGCTGCGGCAACCACACCGTGGGCGACATCGGGCTGCTGGGTGTCAAGACCAAGGTGGATGGCAAGGTCGTCGACGCCGTCGACATTTTCGTCGGCGGCTCCTCCGGCCCCGAGGCCAACCAGGGAATCAAGGTGCTCGAGAATGTGCCCTGCGACGAGCTGCCACGGGTGCTCGAGGGGCTGGCGCGGTTCGCGGAGTTCGAGAAGGTGAGGCGCCAGATCCGATTGCTCCAGCCCGCGCCGGTGGCCGCGCCCGCGTCGCCGCAACGGCTCGAGCCGCCACCGATCTCGATGATCCGCCCGGACGACGTAGCCGAGGGGCGAGGCCGCGTGCTCACCGTCAACGGCACGGAAGTAGCGGTCTTCAAGTGCGGAGGCCAGCTCTACGCGACCCAGAACTGGTGCCCCCACGCGGGGACCGGGCTGGCCACGGGCACGGTGGAGGGCGGAGAGGTGGTGTGCCCGGCCCACGGCTACCGATTCGACCTCAAGACGGGGGCGTGCTCGACGGACAGCCAGCTCAAGCTCAAGACCTTCCCGCTCGTGCCGGAAGGTCCGGGATTTTCCATCAGGGAGTAGCGCCGCCACGCGCGGCGCGGGAAAGGAGCCAACAGTGTCGTACGTGAAGCCGGACTCGGTGATCGATCAGATGGTGCAGGCCGGGACAAACAAGGCCAGGCTCGGCGTGTGGGATCTCCTGATGCGCGGATTTCTCTCGGGCGCGCTGCTCGGGTTTGCGACCACGCTGGCCTTCACGGCCACGCTGCAGACGAAGGTGGGACTGGTGGGCGCGCTCGTGTTCCCCGTGGGCTTCGTCATGATCGTGCTGATGGGGCTCGAGCTGGTGACGGGCAATTTCGCGCTGCTGCCGCTGGCCGTCCGCGAGAGCAGGATCGGCATGGGCGAGCTCCTGTCCAATTGGGGCTGGGTGTTCCTGGGAAATCTCGTGGGCGCGGTCTTCTACGCTTGGCTCTTCACGCTCACGGTCGCGCCGGACTCGGAGATGGCGCGGCAGCTGATCGCCGTCGCCGAAGCCAAGACCCTGGGGTACGCCAAGCTCGGCGCACACGGAATGACCGTCGTCTTCGCCAAGGCGATTCTCTGCAACTGGATGGTCACCATGGGCGTGGTCATGGCGCTGACCTCCCAGTCCACGGCGGGCAAGATCGTGGCGATGTGGCTGCCCATCCTGACCTTCTTCGCCCAGGGGTTCGAGCACTCGGTGGTCAACATGTTCGTGATCCCCGCGGGTATGCTCCTCGGCGCGGGCGTCGGGGTCGGGGACTGGTGGCTGTGGAACCAGCTTCCCGTGACGCTCGGCAATGTCGTGGGCGGCCTGGTATTCACCGGCATGGCGCTCCATCTCACCTACCGCAAGCGCGTGGCGCCGGCGGGCGAGCCGGCGGGAGCGCCGTCGGCCGTCCGCGGAGAGCTCGTCGCCGAGCGGTGATGCGCTACTATCCGGTCTGCGTGGACATGGCCGGGCGCGCCTGTCTGGTCGTGGGTGGCGGCGCGGTGGCCGAGCGCAAGGCGAGCGGGCTGCTCGAGTCCGGCGCGCGCGTCACCGTGGTGAGCCCGGCGCTTACGGCCCGGCTCGAGGCCTGGGCCCACGAGGGGCAGATTCGCGTCATCCGGCGTGGCTATGAGATCGGCGATCTCGCCGACCAGTCGCTGGTCTTTGTCGCTACCGATGATGGCGAAGTCAATGCCGCGGTCGCCGCCGACGCCCGGGCCGCCGGCGTCCTGATCAATGCGGCCGACGATCCCGCCCACTGCGATTTCATCATCCCCGCGGTGCTGACTCGTGGTGCGCTGACCGTTGCCGTCTCCACGGGCGGCGCCAGCCCGGCGCTCTCGCGCGCGGTGCGCGACGAGCTCGAGACGCATTTCGACCGCGAGGACTATGCGTCGCTGCTCGAGGTGGCGGCGGACGCGCGTGCCCGGCTGCGCGAACGCTCGGCGCCCCAGCCCTGGGAGCGGTGGCGGCAGGCCTTGGACGGTGAGGTCCGGCGTCTCGTCTCTGCCGGCTGGGTGGACGAGGCGCGCGCGCGGCTCATGGAGCGGCTCGATGGCTAGCGGGCGCGTGGTGCTGTTGGGCGCGGGCCCCGGCGATCCCGAGCTGATCACGCTGCGCGGCCTGCGATGGCTGAGGCGCGCCGACGTCGTCGTCTACGACCAGCTGGTAAGCCCGCGGCTCCTCGAGGAGGCGCCGCCCCGGGCCCTGCGCATCTTCGCCGGCAAATCGGCGGGCAGTCATTGCATGCCACAGTCCGCCATCAATGCGCTGCTCGTATCCCATGCCGAGGCCGGGCGGCTGGTGGTGCGGCTCAAGGGCGGCGATCCCTTCGTGTTTGGCCGCGGCGCCGAAGAAGCCATGGCCTGCACCGCGGCGGGCATCCCTGTCGAGATCGTGCCGGGCGTGTCCTCGGCCGTGGCGGTGCCGGCCGCCGCCGGCATTCCGCTCACCCACCGCGCCCTGGCCTCGTCCTTTGCCGTGGTCACGGGCCACGAGGATCCGGCCAAGCGCGGTGCCCGCGTGGACTGGGAGGGGCTGGCCCGATCCGTGGATACGCTGGTGATCCTGATGGGGGTGACGGCGTTGCCCGAGATCGCGCGGCGGCTCCTGGCTGCTGGCCGCGATCCGGCCACGCCCGCCGCCGTCATTCATCGCGGCACGACGCCGTCCCAGGAGGTGATGACGGGCACGCTGAGGGACATCGCCGGGCGTGCCGCGCATCTGGCGGCTCCGGCCACCATCGTGATCGGCGACGTCGTGAGACTGCGCGAGTGCCTCGGCGGCCATGTGGCCGACCTCGCTCCGGCTCGTTTGGAGGTCGTGACCGCTCCCGCCTGACTATCTGTCGAGAAGTTCCTTCTCCGCCTGACTCCTCCGGTACAATCGGCACATGCGACCGAAAGCATTGGGGATCATCTCGTGTCTTTTCCTGCTCTGCGCGGATCCCGCGCTCGCCCAGGCGCCGGACACGGTATACCTCGAGGAGCTGACCTGGACGGAGCTGCGAGCCCTGATCGGATCTCAGAGCACCACGATCATCGTTCCCGTCGGCGGAACGGAGCAGAACGGGCCCCACATGACGCTCGGCAAGCACAATGTGCGGGTGAGGGCGCTGTCGGAGAAGATCGCGCGCGCCCTGGGCCACACGCTCGTGGCCCCGGTGATCGCCTATGTGCCGGAGGGACGGCTCAGCCCGGCCACGGAGCACATGCGCTTCGCGGGAACGATCACGGTCCCGGACGAGAGCTTCCAGAAGGTTCTCGAGTACGCCGCCCGGAGCTTCAAGCTCCACGGCTTCAGGGACATCGTCTATCTGGGTGATCACGGAGGAACTCAGGCCGGGCAGAAGGCGGTAGCCGGCAGGCTGAATCGCGA
>JBKPCB010000057.1:0-19467 GCA_046727155.1 Candidatus Methylomirabilota bacterium
CGACGCATGGGCTCGGCGCGCGGCTGGGCAGATGGAGCACGCCCACCACCTCGTGCCCGCCCGCTGTCACGCTGAAGCGGCTGGCTGTCACGCCCAGACGAGGTCGAAGAGCTGGCAGGTGTTCTGGGAGAGCCGGGACATGGTCTCTTCGATGGGCAGCCGCTTGATCTTGGCGACTTCCTCGGCCACTCGCCCAACCAGCCAGGGTCCCGAGGGCACGCCCAGGAACTCGCCCTTGTAGGGCCAGGGCCCGTCGCTCTCGACCAGCAGCGACTCGAGCGGCACCGCCTCGACGAGCTCGCGGTCCCGGTCACGGTATACGACTTCGGGCGTTACCGAGATGAAGTACCCGGCGTCCACGATGGCCCGCGTCACTTCGGCCGGCGCCTTGTGCCAGTGGAAGACGGCGCGCTCCACCCGGCGGGTCTTGAGCGCTTCGAGCGCCCTCACCGCTACGCCATGGGGCGCGTGGACGATCACCGGCAGGTCGAACCGCGCGGCGAGCCTGAGCAGCCGGTGAAACCGCTCCAGTCCGCGCGCCATCCGATCCGCCGCGTCCGCGGCGCCGTCGAGGCTGTACCAGGGCAGACCCACCTCACCCAGCGCCACAATGCGCGAGTGATGGCGAATCACCTGCTCCTCCACCAGCATCAGGTCCTCGTGGGCGAGCCGATCCCACTCGGGGTGAAAGCCCAGCGCCGCCCACGCCGCCTTGCCATTGGCGGCCGCGGCCTCGAGCGTTCGCGCATTGGTCACGGGGTCGCAGCCCACGCCCACCACGCTCCAGACGTCGTGCTCCATGGCGCGCATGATCGTGCCGCGCACGTCGGCGAAGGCGGGATCGTGCAGATGACAGTGGCTGTCGATGATCATGGGCGGGTGGCTCTCATCAGGCGCCCGCCACCGTCATGCGCCCGATCAGCACCGTGGGCGCGGACGTGCGGTCCCGGAACACCAGATCATTGCCCACGCCTTCGACGGCGCCGAACATCTCGAGCAGGTTGCCCGCCACTGTGATCTCCTCTACGGGATAGGCCAGCTCGCCATTGTCGATCCACAGTCCGACGGCCCCACGGGAGTAGTCACCGGTGACCCCGTTGACACCAAAGCCGATAAGCTCGGTGACGTACAGTCCCTCCTTGACACTCCGGATCAGCTCGTCGGGCGAGGCAGTCCCGGGCGCGAGGAAGCGGTTGGTCGTCGAGACGCTGACGCCGCTGCCGTCCCTCGCCGCGTGATGGGTCGAGGGCAAGCCCAGCTTGCGCCCGGTATAGGTATCGAGCAGGTAGGAGGCGAGCACGCCCTTGTCCACCACGACCGTCTTTCGGATCGGCAGCCCTTCCCCATCGAAGGGGCGCGAGCCCAGTCCCCCGGGCATCGTGCCGTCGTCCACGATCGTGATCGAGGGGGCGGCGATGGGCTGGCCGAGCTTGCCCAGGAGGAAGGACGCCTGCCGGTAGAGCGCGGGCCCCGCGGCCGCTCCCGCGATGTGGCGAAGCAAGGAGGCCGCCGTCTCCGGGTCGAAGATCACCGGCACCTCGGCCGTCTTCACCCGGCGCGCTCCCAAACGGCGCAGCGCGCGCCGCGCGGCCACTCGTCCGATCTCCTCGGGGGCGTCGAGCCGCGAGCGCTTGCGCGTGACGTGATACCACGAGTCGCGCTGCATCTCGCCGTTCTGGGCCGCCACGGGCGCGGCCGAGAGGCTAAAGGAGGACGTCTCGTAGGCGCCGCCGAAGCCCTGGCTCGACGCATAGGCATAACGCACGCGGGCGTCGGCAAAGCTCCCGCCCTCGGAGTTGCTGATCCGCGGATCGGACTCGAGCGCCGCCGCCTCGCAGCGGCGGGCCAGCTCGATCTTCTCCTCGGGGGAGAGATCGTGACCGTGGGGGTCGCTCAGGTCGAGGGCCGGCAGGCTGCGCGCGAGCTCGCCGGAGTCCGGCAGCCCTGACAGCTCGTCCGGGCTGGTGATTCGGGCCAGAGACACGGCCTCGTCCACGAGCCGCTCGAGCGAGTCGTGTGAGAAGTCGGAGGTCGACGCCGCGGCCACCGAGTGACCCGCGAAGACGCGGAGCGACAGGTGCTGCTCGCGCGCGTGCTGGACTCTCTCCACATCCCCGAGCCTCACCTCGGCCGAAAAGGACTGGTCTTCGACCGCGTAGGCGTCCGCCGCCGTCGCGCCCTTCCTGGTCGCCTGGCCCAGCACGTCGGTGAGCAGATCGAGCATGAGGATCCCTAGACCTGCGTGCCGCCGACGGTGATGCCGTCGATCCGGGTCGTGGGCAGCCCTACGCCCACGGGCACCGATTGCCCGTCCTTGCCGCACGTGCCCACGCCCTCGTCGAGGGCCAGGTCATGACCCACGCGGGAGACGCGCGTGAGAGCTTCGGGGCCGTTTCCGATGAGGGTCGCGCCCTTGACCGGCCGCGTGACCTTGCCATCCTCGATGAGATAGGCCTCGCTGGCCGAGAAGACGAACTTGCCATTGGTGATGTCCACCTGGCCGCCGCCGAAGTTGACGGCGTAGAGGCCGCGTGGCACCGAGCGGATGATGTCGGCCGGATCGTCCTGGCCCGCCAGCATGAAGGTATTGGTCATGCGCGGCATCGGAGGATGCGCATAGGATTCGCGCCTGCCATTGCCCGTGGCCTCCATGCCCATCAGCCGGGAGTTGAGCCGGTCCTGCATGTAGCCCCGCAGGACGCCCTTTTCGATGAGCACGTTGCGCCGCGTGGGCATGCCCTCGTCGTCCACATTGAGCGAGCCGCGACGGTTCTTGATGGTGCCGTCGTCGACCACCGTGACGAGCTCGGAAGCGACCTGCTGACCGAGGCGGCCGGAGAAGGCCGAGGTCTTCTTGCGGTTGAAGTCACCCTCGAGGCCGTGGCCGACGGCCTCGTGGAGCAGGATGCCGGGCCAGCCGGGCCCCAGGACCACGGTGAGCTCGCCCGCCGGCGCCTCGACGGCGCCCAGCTTCACCACCGCCTGGCGCACCGCCTCCGACGCGAAGCGCTTCCAGCGCTCACCTTCCTCGAAGAAGTCGAGGGCCACTCGGCCGCCGCCGCCATAGCCGCCGCTCTCGCGCCGGCCGCCCTCTTCGACGATCACCGTGATGTTGAGCCGCGTGAGCGGCCTGACATCCCCCACCGTCCACCCGGAGGGCGTCGCGATCAGTACGACCACATCCTCGCTGCCCAGTGTCGCCATCACCTTCTTGACGCGAGAATCGAGCCGCCGCGCTTCGGCGTCCACCCGCGTGAGAAGACTGAGCTTGCGCTGCAGGTCGGCGGCGATGGGAGGCTCAGGAAGGCTGTAGAGATCGTGGGGCGCGCCGTGCCCGCCCACCGCCACCACGGCGGAGTGCCCCGCCCGGTCGGCGATGGCGCGCGCCTGTCGGGCCGCCTCCTCGAGATTCGGCAGCGAGAGATCGTCGGTATGCGCGTAGCCGGTGCGCTCGCCCGATTGGGCGCGGATGCCGGCGCCCTGGCTCACGTGCCGGGCCGCCTTCTTCACCGCGCCTTCCTCGAGCATGAGCTCTTCGCTCACGCGGTACTCAAGGTAGAGGTCGGCGTGATCCACCCGCTGTGCCAGCGTCGAACCGAGAAGCCGCTCCATCGTGGACGAGGTCAACCCAAACCGCTCTTCGAAGAAATGCTCGGGACGCGCCAGCATCTAGTCTCCTTGGAGTTCGCGAAAGGCTCTCATCCTAGCATCGGGTACTGCGAGCCCCCGCAGTTTTAGTGATCGACGCAATTACAGGTCGGATTCACGAGTGATCAGGACTTTCTACCGGAGTATCAGCTACTTGGGCTCTTTGGCCGAAGAGCCCCCTTGAGCCCTTCGGCTACGCTTTCATGAAACTCTGGACGATCTCGTGGATCCGCCTCAGGCCGACCAGCACCGAAGGCCCTGGAGACAGGATATCAGCGCCGTCCAGCTCATGGATATGCCCTTCCTTCACCGCGCTGATGCGCCCCCAACCGGGCCGCTCCTTGATCGCCGCCAGGTCCACGGGCTTGCCGCACCAGGAGGCGAGGATGATCTGGGGGTCGCGACGGATCACCTCGCCGGGATCCACCACCCGCTCGCGCGCGGATCGCTTCTCGCGCAGCTCGGGGAAGATGTCGCGGCCGCCGGCCAGCTCGATGATCTCCGACACCCAGCGGATGCCCGCGATCAGCGGGTCGTGCCACTCCTCGAAATACACGCGCGGCCGGTCCGGCCAGACGCTCGAGAACTCCCGCACCTGCCGGATTTCGTCGCGGAGGTCCTGGACCAGATCCCGCGCGGGCTTGTCGAGGCCCAGCAGGCCGCCCACCATCAGGATGGCCTGGAGAATCTCGTCCATCGAGCGCTGATTGCTGCAGAAAACCGGCAGGCCGGCGCGCACGAGCTCGGTGCTGATGTCGGCCTGCAGGTCGGAGAAGGCCAGCACGAGGTCGGGCTCGAGCCCCAGGATCTTGTCGGTACGGAACGTGGTGAAGCCGCCGACCTTGGCCTTCTCGCGCGCTTCGGGCGGCCGTTGCGTGGTGCCCGGCACGCCCACGACTCGCTCTCCTGCCCCGAGGAGGTAGCAGATCTCGACGTGCTCGGCGGTCAGGCAGACGATGCGACGCGGGAAGCCGGAGGAGGACTTGCCATACATCACCTTTTACGATAGCAAATGGCCATGGCTAAGTCAGTCCGTCGCCCAACCCGCGTGATGCTTCTCGTGGCCACCCGCAGGTAGAAATGCAACATTTGCTGACAATGCGCGCGTTGTCATCAAATGTCGTAATTCAAGACCTGACCCCACGGAGGATGGCCCAGGTGTGGAGAAAGCGGAGCTCGCCGTCGCGGCGGAAGGGGCGCATGCCGGTGGGCGGGCCGCCCTCGATCTCGGCGGTGAGCGCCTCCACGATCGCTCGCCGCGCGTCGGCCGGGGTCTGGGTCATTCCCATCCACCGCTCGAGGACGGCTTCGACGTCGCGCACCAGCGGCTGAGAGGCCGTCATCCCGGCGCCTTCGAGCACCCCCGTCAGCTCGGCGAGGGTGAGAGCGCGCGTGTGGGAGGGATCGCGCTGCCGCTCGAGGTCGTTATAGCGCTGGGCCAGCGCGGGGTCGTCGGGCGAGACCAAGTCGATTACGGCGACGACGCCTCCCGGCCGGGCGACCCGTGCCATCTCGGCGACGGCAGGGCGCGCGTCGAGCATGTGGTGAAGCGAGAGGCGCGTCGCCACGAGGTCGAACGCGGCATCGGCATAGGGCAGGCGCTCGGCGGCGCCCTCTTCGAAGCGCACATTGCCGAGCCCGGCCTCTTTCGCCAGCCGCCGGCCCTCAACGAGCATCGCGGGAGTCAGGTCCACCGCGGTCACATGCTTCACGCGGGGCGCCAGGGCGCGCGCGAGATGGCCCGTGCCCGTCGCGACGTCGAGCGCATGCCACTGCGGCGCGGGGGCGAGAACGTCGATCATCCAGCGCAGGTATTCTTCGTTCGAGAGCGAAAGCCCGGCTTCGCCGAAGTGCCGGGCCTGTTTGCCGAACTCGCGGCGAACGGTCTCGTTGTGACTCGCGGCGTCCCTCTCGGCCGGGCACATGTGGCGTCCTTACTTCGCGCCGTCGAAGACTTCTGTACGCGCAATGCTGCGCTGGAAGCTCAAGTACGCCTCCTTGGTCATCCGCGGCTTGAAGCCCTTGAGGATCTCGCGCGCGGCCGCCGCGTCGCTCCAGAGCATGTCCACCGCCATCAGCGCCAGCTGCTTGGCCGTTTCGAGATAAGCCAGCTTGGGATCCGCGATCGCGTAATCGGCGCCGTGCCCGCTGCCCGAGGCGCCGCCCATGTACGGATGCAGGGTGGGCATGACGTGGGAGAGGTCGCCCATGTCGGTGGAGCCGCTCCGGTGGCCGAACTCGGTTACCTGGTCGGCGCCCAGCAGCGCCGCCGCATTGGCCTTGAAGACTCGCGCCATGCCGTCATGGTTGAAGAGCGGCAGGTAGCCCGGCAGCGTCTCGATCTCCACCTGGGCGCCCAGCGCCAGCGCACCGGCCTTGAGCGCGCGGTCCACGCGCACATTGGCCGCCATAATCGCCTCCACCGTCTTGCCACGCACGTAGGTCTCGATGCGCACCTCGGCCGGGATCACGTTCACCTGGCTGCCGCCGTGGGTGATGATGGGGTGGACGCGGATCGAGTCCTCGTCGCGAAATGTCTCGCGCACGGCATTGATGGCCGCGAGACCGATCTGGGCGGCGGACAGCGCGTTGATCCCGAGGTGCGGCGCCCCGCCCGCATGGGACGCCCGGCCGAGATAACGCACGGTCTTGACGATGCAGCCATTATTGGAGGCGGCGATGCTGGCCTTCTTCATCTGCGTCTGGGGCGTGAGATGGATCATCATCGCCAGGTCCACGTCGTCAAAGTGGCCGAGTCGAAGCAGCTCGGGCTTGCCGCCAAGGAACTCGAGCTTCCCCGCTCGCGCCTGCTGGACCCGCCATTCGACGTCCCCGTACTCTTCCGCCGGCACGGCGAAGAAGACCACGCGCCCCGCCAGATGCTCCAGGGCCTTGGCGCCCAGGAGCCCGATCGCCGCGCCGAGCAGCCCGGCCACTTGAGCGTTGTGGCCGCAGGCATGCGCGGCGCCGGTAATCGGATCGGCGATCGGATGCCCCGGCACCACCAGGCCGTCGAGCTCGCCGAGCAGGGCAAAGGTCGGGCCGTCCTTGGCCCCTTCGGCCACGGCCCGCACTCCCGTCAGCGCCAAGCCCCCTTGAGGCTTGAGCCCCAGCGAGGAAAAGGTCTCCTCGACGAGGCGCGCCGTCTTGAACTCCTTGAATCCCAGCTCCGGGTTGCGGCGGATCTGCTCGCCGAGCGCGATGATGCGCTCTCCATTGCGGTCGATGGCTTCGCATACCGCGCGCTTGACATCCTCGCGTGTGGGCATGGGCGTGAGACTCCCCCTATTGGGCGAAGCGGTCGGGCAAGAAGTGTTTGAGCAGGGCCGGCGTGTCGGCCTCGAGAACGCATCGAGCCATGAGCTGAGCCGTGATCGGCGTCAAGAGGATACCATTTCGGTAGTGCCCGGTGGCGGCGTAGAGCCCTTCGATGCCAGGCCACGGCCCGAGCACCGGCAGGCTGTCCGGCGCCCACGGGCGGAAGCCGCACCAGGAGCGCGTGATGGCGCGGCGGCCGATCTCGGGCACGGTGGCCAAGCGCACCGGTGAGGAGATGGGCGAGGCCGTCGGGCGTCACCGCGCGTGTGAAGCCCACATGCTCCACCGTGGCGCCGATCAGCAGCTCGCCGGACGGACGCGGTGTGAGATAGCCCTGAGGGCCGTGAATGGCGTGAGTCAGCAGCGGCGGCACATTGCTTACTGCCAGCATCTGACCGCGCACGGGGGTGACGGGCAGGTTGAGGCCGAGCTGGGCCGCGAGCGCACCGGACCAGGCCCCGGCGGCCAGAACAACCCGGCCTGCGTCGATGCGCTCGGTTCCTGCCATTACGCCCGTCGCCCGATTGCGCTCGATCACGACGCCGCTCACCTCGACTCCGGTTCGGATCATCACACCGCGGCTGGCGGCCGCCTCGGCATAGGCGGCGACGAGGCGCTGGTTGTTCACCCAATGATCGCCCTGAACGAAGAGCGCGGCGGTAATGTCGGGCGACAGCGCCGGCTCCATCCGGTGCAGCTCCGCCCCTTCCAGCACCCGCACTCCGAATTCGCGCGCCAGCGGCCAGCCGGCTCGATCGAGCGCCTCGCTGCGGTCTTCAGCGGCACCGATCGGATAGAGGGTGCCCGCGGTCATGTACTCCACGTCGACGCCGGTCACGTCGCGGAGCTCGGCGACGACGCCGGGATACAGCCGCCAGCTCGCGATGGCCAGCTCGTGGAATGGGTCGGGCTTCGAGGACTCTCCCAGCGGCGCCAGCAGTCCCGCCGCGGCGCTCGACGCCTCGGCGCCGGGCGTCGCGCGCTCGAGCACAGTGACGCGGCAGCCGGCCTTCGCCAGCTCGTACGCGATAGAACAGCCGATGATGCCGCCGCCGATCACAACGACGGAGAGAGCCATCATGCTCTCCCGAGTTCGTCAAGGAAGGACTTGACCGCGCCGGCCGGCCGCTCCGCCGCCATGATGGCCGAGATCACCGCGACGCCGCGGGCGCCCGTGGCGATCACTTCCCTCACCCTCGCGGGAGTTACGCCGCCCACGGCGAGCACGGGCTGCTCCACCGCCGTCACGACTCTGCGGAGAGGCTCGAGCCCTTGGGGCGGGCCGTACTGGCGCTTCGAGGGCGTGTCATAGACCGGACCGAAGACGAGGAAATCGGCGCCCTCCGCGGCGGCTTCGCGCGCCTCGGCTTCGGAATGCACCGAGGCCCCGACGAGGAAGCCGGGCGGGCCGATCCGGCGCAGCGCCGAGACGGGCAGCGAGGCATGGGTGCGCTGGACGCCGTCGGCGCCCGCCGCGAGCGCCACATCGGCGCGATCGTTGATAATCAGTCGCGCGTCGTGACGGCGCGTGGCGGCCCGGACCGGCTGGGCCACGGTGAGCAGGACGCGGACGGCCAGGTCCTTCTCGCGAAGCTGAACGGCCCGGAGCCCCGCGTCCAGGCACTCCTCTAGCACGTCGAGAAGCGGGCGCGCGGTGAGCGAGCGGTCGGTGACGAGGTAGAGCGCGAATCCTAGCTGGTCCACTCCGGCATGCCTTCAATCGGAGAGGACGCGGTGGCATACAGTTTCTTCGTGATACGCCCGGCCTTGAAGGCTAGCCGCCCGGCTTCCACGGCAAGCTTCATGGCCGTGGCCATGGCCACGGGGTCCTTGGCACCCGCGATGGCGGTGTTCATCAGCACGCCGTCGCAGCCGAGCTCCATCGCGATCGCGGCGTCGGAGGCCGTGCCTACCCCGGCGTCCACGATCACCGGCACCGTCACCGTCTCGAGGAGCAGCTTGATATTGTACGGGTTGCGGATGCCGAGCCCAGAGCCGATGGGCGCGCCGAGCGGCATCACCGCCGCCGCGCCGGCGTCCTGAAGCTTGCGCGCCGTCACCGGGTCGTCATTGGTGTACGGCAGCACGCTGAAGCCCTCGCGCGAGAGCGTCCGCGTCGCCTCGAGCAGGCCTTCCACGTCCGGGAACAGGGTGCGCGCATCCCCGATCACCTCGAGCTTGACCAGGGTTCCCAGCCCCGCTTCCCGCGCGAGATAACACGTACGGACCGCCTCGTCGGCCGTGTAGCAGCCGGCCGTGTTGGGCAGCAGCGTGTACTTCTTCGGGTCGATATGATCCAGGAGCGATCCGCTCTCCCCGGGCACGTGCACGCGGCGCACGGCGACGGTGACGATCTCCGCCCCCGAGGCCTCGATGGCCTCGCGCATGTTCTCGAAGGACGCGTATTTACCCGTCCCTACGATGAGACGCGACTTGAACTCTTTCCCCCCCAGCCACAATGACGTGTCGTACATACCGGCCTCCTAACCGCCTCCCATGGGGCGGACGATCTCGACCTTGTCCCCGTCCTTGAGCACGGTTTCCGCGTAGAGGGCCTTGGGCGCGACCTCGCGATTGAGAGCGACCGCCGTGTACTCGCGCTGCACCTTGAGCCGGGCGAGCAGCGCGTCTATCGTCAGGCCCTCGGGCAGCTCCATCGGCCGGCCATTGACCGTCACGTTCATAAAAAAACCGCACCTCGCCGGGTGCGGTCTTTGAACAGCCTGCTCTATCGCGCCGCGTTCCCTTCGCTGGGATTATCCAGAGCAGGTTCGAGGGGTCCCGGGCCGCACCCGGTTCTCAGGAAACCTCCCCCCACGACGCGAGCGGATTATACCTCACCCGCCAACTGCCGCGCGAGCGCTTGGGGCTCGGTAACCGGCGCCTGGCAGACGAAGCGGCGGCAGACATAGGCGGTGGGCTTGCCGTCGACGGCGGGGCGGTCGGCCAGGAGCGGCATGCCCGTCGCGGCGAGGCTGCCCTGAGCAGCGCCCGCCACCACGTGATTGGGGAGATAGCGGCCGAAGACTTCCCGCACGAGCGGCGCCGCATCCTCGGGCCCGCCCGGCCAGACGAGGGCGACTTCTGCCACAGGCCCCAGGTGAAAGTCGAGCGCGGTGAGATAACGGCCGAACCCCGAGGGGTGCCGCCCCATCAGATCCGCCACGGGGCGGAGGGCCTTCAGCGCGAAGGGCTCGTAGCGCTCCTCGCCGAAGAACACGGCCAGGCGGAGCAGCCAGTCGATGGCCACCGACGAGCCGCTCGGCACGGCATTGTCGAAGAGATTGCGCGGCCGGACCACCAGCGCCTCCTGATCCGCGCCGGTGTCGAAGAAGATCTCCTTCTCCGCGTCCCAGAAGAGGCTCAACGCCGCTTCCGCCAGTCGCCGGGACTCGTCGAGCCAGCGGCGGTCGAAGGTGGCCTGGTAGAGCGCGAGCAGCCCCGCGCCCACCATGGCGTAGTCCTCGAGGTAGCCTTTGATCCGGGCCTGCCCGTCCTTCCAGGAGCGGAGCAGCCGGCCCCCGTCCAGCATGGCCGAGGTGAGGAACTCGCCGCTCTTCACCGCTGCGGCGATGTAATCGGATCGGTCCAGCGCGCGGCCGGCCTCGGCGAAGGCCACCAGCGCGAGCCCGTTCCAGGAGGCCAGGACCTTGTCGTCGAGGCCCGGATGCACGCGCCTGTCTCGAATGGCGAACAGGATCTTCCGTGCCTCGGCGATGAGACCGGCCACGCGATCAGGCGAGAGCCCGAGCTCCTCGGCCACGGCGGCGGGCTCGCGCGGGACGCACAGGATATTCCGCCCCTCGAAGTTGGGCCCGCCGCTGACGCCCCAGTAGGCGAGGGCCGCGCGCGCCATCTCGGCGTCGGGCAGCGCCGCGCGGATCTGATCCTCGGACCAGACGAAGAACTTCCCCTCCTCGCCTTCGGAGTCGGCGTCCTGGGCCGAGAAGAAGCCGCCGGCGGGATGGGCCATCTCGCGCAGGATGTAGTCGAGCGTCTCTTCCGTGATCCGCCGGTACTCGGCATCGCCCGTCGCGAGCCAGGCGTGGAGATAGAGCGAGGCCAGCTGGGCATTGTCGTAGAGCATCTTCTCGAAGTGCGGCACGAGCCAGTGCGCGTCCACCGAGTAGCGGTGAAAGCCGCCGCCGAGCTGATCGTACATCCCGCCGCGCGCCATCTTGGTCAGCGTGAGGCGCGCCATGTCGAGCGCCCGTGGATTGCCGGTGCGCTTCCAGAAGCGCAGCACGAATTCCCAGTTCATCGGCTGGGGGAACTTGGGCGCCTGCCCGACGCCGCCCTCGCGCTCGTCGAACTCCTGGGCCAGCCCCTGGTAGGCCGTCTTCAGAATGTCATCGGTGAGCAGGCTCGCCGAGTGCCGCAGCCGCTCGTGCTGCCTCATGGCCTCGATGAGCTGCCGGCCCGACTCGACCACCTCGCCGCGGCGCGACCGATAGGCCTCGGCCACGGCCTGGATCAGGCGTGGGAACGCCGGCAGGCCATGGCGATCCTCCGGCGGGAAGTAGGTGCCGCCGTAGAACGGCACGCCATCCGGAGTGAGGAAGACGGTCATCGGCCAGCCGCCGTGCCCCGTCATGGACTGGACGGCCTGCATGTAGATCTGGTCCACGTCGGGGCGCTCCTCGCGGTCCACCTTGATATTGACGAACAGATCGTTCATGAGCGCCGCGGTCTCATCGCGCTCGAAGGACTCGCGCTCCATGACATGGCACCAGTGGCAGGCCGAGTACCCCACCGACAGCAGCACGGGCTTGTCCTCGCGGCGCGCGCGCTCGAAAGCCTCGGGGCTCCACGGGTACCAGTCGACGGGATTCTGAGCGTGCTGGAGGAGGTAGGGGCTCGTCTCGCGGGAAAGACGATTGGTGTGAGCCGCCTGCGCCACGCGAACCCTCGCCTACTTCTCGGTCACGACGACGGCTGAAGCCCGGGAGGCCTGCCGGCGCTCGGTGCGGCGGCGCTCGGTGGCTGGGGCGGCCGCCTTCTCCCGGCGCTCGCGGGTCCGCCGGTCGACGACCACCGACACGGTGGCGTCGTCAGCGAATTTTTCCTTGAGATAGGCGAAGAGCGCGGGCGCGGTGCGCGGCACGATGATCGTCACTCTGTCGGCCATTTGAAGCTCCTAGGCGGGCCGCACGAACGGCAGCTCGGCCACGCGGGCGGGGATCGGGACGCCGTCGTCCTGAACGCCGACGGCGCTGCCGGGGGCGAAGTGCTCACGGCGGATATAGCCGAGCGCGATGGGCCGGCCCAGCGCGAGCGAGCGCACCGCCGAGGTGATCCGTCCGACTTCCTTGCCGTCGGCCAGCACCACCGCGTTCTGCTCCGGGACTCGGTTGCCGTCCAGAATGAGGCCGCTCAGCGCGCGGTTGACGTGGCCGCGGTACTTGACGCGCGCCACGACCTCCTGGCCGATGTAGCAGCCCTTGGTGTAGGAGACGAGCGCTTCGAGCCTTGTCTCAGGCAGGATGACCGTCTCGTCGACGTCGTGGCCATACCAGGGCACGCCGGCTTCAACCCGCAAGACGTTCAGCGCCTCCATGCCCACGGCCCGGGCGCCCGCGGCCACGAGAGCCCGCCACAGCGCCGCGCCATGGGTGGCCGCGGTCCAGCAATGGAAGCCGGGCGCGTGGCCCTCGGCGCGATTGATTACCCGGACCGGCGCGCCGGCGATGGGCGTCTCGACGTGATGATAAGGCGCCAAGTCCAGTGTCCGCCCGGCGACCGTCTCCAGCAGCGCCCGAGCCCGCGGCCCCTGGACGGCCAGCACCGAGAAGACCTCGTCCGCCGCCTCGAAGGCGGCCTTCTCGGAGATCAGGAACTTGTCCAGGGCCTGCAGTGTCTTCTCGGTGAGGCTCGGCGGCAGCTCGAGCAGCAGCCGGTCCTCAAGCGCGTAGACGGCAAGCAGCGCCGTCACCTTGCCATGGGCGTCGAGGAAGGCCGCGGCGGTGCCCTGCCCCGGCGTCAGGCTCTTGACGTCGTTCGACAGCATTCCCTGGAGGAATACCTGCCGATCGCGCCCCGTCACGATCACCTTGCCCAGCATCGATCGGTCGATGACGGCCACCGCATCTCTCAGCGCCGCGTATTCGGCCGCCGCATCGCCATAGCTCGCGGGAAGCAGCCACCCGTCGAGCTCCAGGATCGCGGCGCCCTGGGCGCGGTGCACTTCGTCGAGAGCGAGCCGGTTCGGCATGGCCTCATTGTTGACGCCGGCGCGGGCGCTGTCAACTTGCGCCGGAAGGGAGCGTCGGTGAGAATGGCCGCCTGATGCCCGCCTCCCTCCCCAGTGCCGGCGCGCGGACACGCTTCCAGCAGCGGCTGCTCGGCTGGTACGCACGCCACCGTCGCGACCTGCCGTGGCGGCGCACTCGCGATCCCTACCGCGTGCTCGTCTCGGAGGTCATGCTGCAGCAAACCCAAGTCGAGCGCGTCGTCCCCAAGTACCGCGAGTTCCTCCGGCGCTACCCGACCTTTGCCCGGCTGGCCCGCGCGAGGCCCGTGGATGTGCGGCGCACCTGGTATCCGCTCGGCTATAACATCCGGCCCGTGCATCTCCAGGGCATCGCCCGCGAGACCATCGCCCGCTACGCCGGCCGACTGCCCGACGATGCCGCCGCGCTCCGACGAATGCGCGGCATCGGACGCTACACGGCGGGCGCGATCCTGGCCTTCGCCTACGGGCGTGAGACCGCGATCGTCGACACCAACGTGCGCCGCGTCCTCGGGCGCGTGTTCCTCGGGCCGAGGCGCGTGAAGCGGCTGCGCGGCGAGAAAGCCGTGTGGGACCTCGCGGAATCGCTTCTTCCGCGGAAACGCGTCTACGACTACAATCAGGCTCTCATGGACTTCGGCGCCATCTGGTGCACCGCCCGGGCGCCGCGCTGCAGCCCCTGTCCCATGAAGGGCTTCTGCGCGAGCTACCCGATCGATGCCACCAACGGGAGACGCGATGGGCGCGCTTGACGGCAAAGTCACGGTGATCGCGGGCGGCGGCACCGGCATTGGCCGTGCGACGGCCGAGCTCTTCGGCTCGGAGGGCGCGCGCGTCATCGTGTTCGGCCGGCGCCCCGATCCGCTGGCCGCCACCGTGGAGGCCATCGAAGCGGCCGGGGGCGCGGCGCTGCCCGTGAGCGGCGACGCCGGCAGCGAGGAAGACGTCGCGCGGCTGCTCGAGACCGCCCGCAGTGAGTACGGCGGCGTGGACGTCCTCGTCAACTGCGCCGCCGTTCGCTTGCGCTCGGCCCTCACCGAGATCAGCGCCGTAGACTTCGCCGAGGTGTTGAGGGTCAACCTGGTCGGGGCCTTCATTCTCACCAAGGCCGTGGTCCCGAGCATGCGCGAGCGGGGCGGCGGCAGCATCATCCATATCGGGTCGGCGCTCGGGACGGTGGCGGCGCCGGACTTCTCGCCCTATGTGGCCTCCAAGGGCGGGCTCCACGCTCTCGCGCGTGCCGCGGCCGTCGAGCTGATCAGCGAAGAGATCCGCGTCAACGTGGTCGCGCCGGGCACCATCGACACGCCCATCGGCCACGGCGTCCCCGAATTCCGGCGCCACCTGCTCAAGCACCGCGTGCCCATCGGCCGCGCCGGCCACGTCGACGACGTCGCCGCGGCCTGTCTCTACCTCGCCTCCGACGCGGCCCGCTATGTAACCGGCGCCATCCTCGCCGTCGACGGCGGCTGGACGGCGTCGTGATCCGTTCCCTCTTCCCTTTGGGAAGAGGGTGAGGGGGTGCGTTAGTGGAGGCCATCGAGGTCGTCGCCGCGGTGATCGAGCGCGACGGCCGGATCCTCATCGCCCGGCGGTCCCGGGCTTCGCACCTGGGCGGGCTGTGGGAATTTCCGGGCGGCAAGCCCAAACCCGGCGAGACGCCGGAAGCGGCGCTGAGGCGAGAGATCCGGGAGGAGCTGGGCGCTACCGTCACGGTGGGCGAGCCGATAGACACCGTCGAGTGGGCGTATCCCGACAAGCGCGTCCGACTCAGCTTCTACCGCTGTGCCGTCGAGGGCGAGCCGCGGCCGCTGGAGGGCCAGGAGATCGCGTGGGTGGCGCCGGGCGAGCTGGGCCGCTACCAGTTCCCGGCCGCCGACGCAGCGCTGATCGAGCGGCTCAGCCGCGGCTGACGGCCATGGCCTCGCGGCGCTGCCAGACGCTGAAGAGCAGGATCATCGCGTAGAGCGCCACCCCCGCGAGCTGTAGCCCGAGCGTCCGCACCACCATCAGCCCCGCGGCCACCACGCAGAGCCAGCGCAGCCAGCCTGCCATCGGCCCCCATCCCTGCCCCACGACGAAGGAGGCCAGGGCAATGGCGGACACGGCCGCGAAGGCCGACATCAAGATGATCTGAGACCAGTCGCCCTTGAGCAAGAGCTCCTGGTGATAGACGAAGGCGAAGGGCACGAGAAACCCCGCGATGCCCAAACGGAAGGCCTCGATGCCCGTCCCGAACATGTCGGCGCCTGCGATATTCGCAGCGGCGAAGGCCGTGACGGCGTCGGGCGGAGTGAGGTCGGACAGCACCGCATAATAGAAAACGAAGAGGTGGGCCGCCAGCAGGCTCACCCCCAGATTGCCCATGGCCGCCGCTCCCACGGTAACCGAGATGACATAGGCCGCCGTGGTCGGGATGCCGGTGCCGAGGATGGACACCACCACGAAGATCAGGATCATGGCCACGATCAGGACACCCTGGGCGGCCTGGACCACCACTCCGCTGAACGCCAGCGCGGCGCCCGTGCGCGTGAGCACGCCCACGATCATCCCCGAGCCCGCCAGCGCCACCGCGATGGTCCCCGCGCTGTAGGCCGCCTCGGTGAGCGCCTCCCAGCACTTCCGCGGCGTCATCCAGGTCTTCCGGTCCAGAAAGGAGAGCGCGAAGGTCACGACGATGGTCCAGAAGGCCGCGCCCGTCGGCGAGCGCCCGTTCGCGAGGAGGTAGACGATCTGCAGGAACGGGATCGCGAAGTAGGCGTGGCGCAGCACCGGCTTCCACGAGGGCAGATCGCTCTTGGGCACCGCCCGCATGCCATAGCGCAACGCCAGGAAGTGCACCATGGCGAACAGGCCGATGTAATAGAGGATGGCGGGGATGGCCGCGGCCTTGATGATGTCGAAATACGAGATGCCCGTCACCTCGGACATGATGAACACGCCCGCGCCCATGACCGGCGGCATGATCTGCCCGCCCGTGCCGGCGATGGCCTCGATGGCCGCGGCATTCTTGGCGGTGTAGCCGCCTTTCTTCATGAGCGGAATCGTGAACGAGCCCGTGGCGTAGACATTGGCCACGGTCGAGCCCGAGATCGTCCCGAACAGCGCCGAGCCGATCACGGCGATCTTGGCCGGCCCGCCGCGCGCCCAGCCCGCCAGCCGCACCGCCACGTCGATGACGAACTCCCCTACCCCGGCCTTCATCATCACGGCGGCGAAGAGAACGTAGATGAACAGGATATTGGCGGAGATGCCCGTGAGGAAGCCGTACATCCCCTCGTCGCCCGCCAGGTACATGAACTCGACGAGGCGCGGGAAGGTGTACCCCTTGAAATGGAAGACGCCGGGGAACCAGTGGCTGGTTGCCAGATAGAGCAGCGACACCGAGATCGTCAGCGCCATCCAGGGCGAGAGCGAACGCCGGCAGGCCTCGATCACGAGCAGGACCATGACGCAGCCGATCAAAACTTCGATGGGCTGGACGGACGAGGCGCCTTCCCAGCGCATGTTGAGCCGGTCTTTGTCCCAAATCAGGTAGAGGCTGGCCACGGCTGAGAGCGCGGCCCAGGCCCAGTCGAAGGCGCTCGGGCGATCCTTGGGCGAGCGCCGGTTGAAGGGGAAGACGAGAAAGATCAGCGGAACGAGAAAGAGCAGGTGGATCGAGCGCTGGATCCGCGGCTCAAACGTACCGTACCCGGCCGTCCACAGATGAAACAAGGAAGCCGAGGCGGCGTACGCCCCGGCCCCCCACCCGACGATGCCGCTGAGCTTGCGCACTCGTTCGTGCTACTTCAGGTAGCCCTTCTCCCTGTAATACCGCTCCGCGCCCGGATGGAGCGCGACGCCGAGATAGAGGTGACCTTTCGCGGGGTCGTAATCCGACAGGCTGCCGTGGATCCTCCTCACGCGATCCACATTGTCGTTCAGCGTCTTGGTGATCGTATACGCGAGATCATTGGCCATCTTGGCATTGACCGTGATGGTCGTGCCCATGGTGGCCGAGACCACGGCTTCATTGCCGTTGACGGCCTTGGGATAGGTGCCGGCAGGGATCGTGCCCTCGCCCAAGCCGAACTTTCCCAGGTACTCCAGCAGCGGCTTGGGGAAGGCCAGGAGCTTGAGCTCGCGGCCCACCGAGGCCTCCGTAATCGAGGCGCCGGGCAGCGCCAGGAATGTGAACGTGCCGTCCACGTTGCGGTCCTTGAAGGCGCCGGCCTGCTCCGAGTACGAGCCGCGGAAGAACTTGGTGCCCGCCGCCTCCCAGGTCTTGTAGCAGTCGGCCGTCTTGCCCGTCTGGCAATAACCGTAGAACTCCATCACCTTCTCGAACACCCACACGTCGGAGGAGCCGGGCTTGGAGATGGCGAGGCGGATCGGCTTCTTGCCGCGGAAGATCTCGTCCATGGTCATCTTGGCGAAGGGCGAGTCGGCGGCGACGTAGAAGTGGAAGGTGTTGAGGCTCATATTGCCGGCGAGCGCGCGCAGGTGCTCCATTTTCTGCCCGGGATAGGGATCCTCACCGCGCTGCGCGGCGCCGAGGAGCGGCGGCAGTCCCATGCCGAGCTCGGCCTCGCCCTTCTCGACCAGCACGGGATTCTGCGTGCCCCCGCCCGGGATGACCTTGATATTGAGCCCCGCCTTCTCCCGGAGCAGCTCGGCCATGCCGCCCGAGATGGCGTACCAGCCGCCGCCCACTGCGCCGGCCGTCCAGGTCAGCGATTGCTGGGCCAGGGCTCCGCCCGCCAGCATTCCCACCAGGGTCAGAGCCACGAGGGCAACCCACGCGCGCTTCATAGCGTCCAGCCTCCTTTAGAACATATTGGCTTCGGCGCGCAGGTGTCCGGCCCCGAAGCGGTCGAGGGACAATGCGTCAATATCCATGCTGGCAGCGCGGCCGTCAAGCACGATCTCGCTCATCAGGATGCCGATGGCCGGGGCGTGCATGAAGCCGTGGCCGGAGAAGCCGCACGCCACATAAAAGCCCGGCGCCCGACGCGAGGGGCCGAGGATGCCGTGGTAGTCGGGCGTGAGATCGCGCACGCCGGCATAGGCGCGCATGACCTTGGCCTCGGCCAGCGGTGGCACGCGCCTGGCCGCCGCCTTGAAGACCGCGTCGAAGGCCTCCCAGTCCACAGTCATGTCGAGCCCGGGCTTGATGTCCTTGTCCGTCCCGCCCATGAGCACGGCGCTCTTTCCCTGCCGGTGGACGTAAAAGCCGGTGTCCAGATCCACGATCAGCGGGAAGACGTCGGGCAGGATGGCCAGCGGGTCGGTGACCATCACCTGGCGGCGGTACGGCTTGGAGGGAATCTCGACGCCGGCGAGGGCTCCAACCTGGTCGGCGTACGGGCCCGCGCAATTGATGACCACCGGCGCGGCGAAGGTCTCACGGGACGTGCGGACTCCGGTGACGCGGTCGCCGTCCCTGACGAGGCCCACCGCGGGCTGCTCGACCAGCACTTCGAGCCCGCGTGACTTCGCGATCGCGAGGAAGCCCTGGAGCATGCCATAGGGATCGGCCGAGCCATCGTCGGCGCAGAACGTGCCGCCGGCCAAATCGCTCGTCACCAGCGGCGCGAGGTGTTTCTGGATCTGCGCTGGCTCGAGCACTTCGCTCCTCACGCCCAGGGATTGCTGGAGCGCCACGCTCTTCTTTGACTGCTCGAGGGTGGCGGGGTCGGTGGTGACGAAGAGATAACCGTGGCGGATGAAATCCACCGGGCGGCCCAGGATCTCCTCCGCGTGGGTGAAGTAGCGGTACGAGAGCTGCGTCAGCCGGACATTCGCCTCGGTGGAGAACTGAAAGCGTACCCCGCCGGTGGCCTTGGAAGTCGAGCCCGTTCCCGTCTCGGCCTCCTTTTCGAGAATCGTCACCCGAAGGTTCGGGTCCTTCTCGAGCAGGTGAAAGGCGATGGAGCCGCCAATGATCCCGCCGCCGATGATGAGGATGTCCGAAGTTCTGCTCACGCCGGGGCTCTGCGGCTCAGGCGGGGCGCGGCGGCAGGCCCTGCTTGATCGCCTCGTGGACCATGCGGACCAGCGTCGTGATGTCGAAGACCCGCAGCCCCGTGAGCAGCTGGATGTCGGCGCGGTAGGGCGGCATATTGGTGCACTCGAGGACGAGGGCTCCTACCTCGGGATGGGCCGCCAGCATTCGCCGCACGACGGTGAGGTGCTCCTGACGCGCGGCCTCGACGTCGAGGGTCAGCAAGTCATCGAGCAGCACCCGCGTGAACTCCTTCTCGGTCTCGAGCCCCGCGACGACCACCTTC
>JBKPCB010000058.1:0-31820 GCA_046727155.1 Candidatus Methylomirabilota bacterium
CCTCGCTGGGCCCGCTTAAAGGAGGTTTCTGAATGCCTCGCTACTCTACACTCGCCCTCCTGCGATTGTCAAGCGTGCAGGGCCCGCCACGCCAGCCGCATGCCGAGGAGCGCGTCGGCTCCCGAGGTGTGGCCCACCGACAGCAGACGCCTCGCCCCTTCCCGCGCTTTGGCCTCGGACGCTGCCATGACCAGAGCGATCATCGGCTCGGAGAAGGCGCCGTCGAGAGCATGGAGCAAGAACTCCCGGCCCACATCGGTAGTCGCACCGCGCGCCGCCGTCGCGAGCTGACGGCGGAGCGCCGGTCTGCGGCCGAGGAACTCCGGCCGCACACGCCGGAGCATGGCGAGGGCGCCGACGACGCAATCGTCGCCCGCCGGCGTGAGTCCTTCTCCCAAGCCGATGAGCGCGCGGGCGCCGTCGAGGAAGGCGCCCGAGTCGGCGCGTCCGATACCGTCTGCCAGTCGCTCCCGGCCCCGGCCGCCGCGCTCGGATTCAAGGCCGGGGGCTCCGCGCGGCGGGTCGCCGGCGTCGAAGAGCGCGGCGAGGACGCGCGGCGCGCGAGAAGCCGGCGTGACCGCGGTGACGGCGACTTCCGCGTCCCGCCAATCGATCGCCGTCCCGCCGATCAGGAGCCGGGTGTCGTCGCGCATCACGGCCATCCCAGGCGCCAGCGCCCCGGCCGGTGGCAGCCACTCGAGCGCGATGGCGAAGGGTGCCGATAGCAGCCCTTGCCCCTGGAGCATGACCAGGCGGTCGTCGTGACAGCGGAGGTTGACCGCGCGCTCGAACACCGAGTGCACGCTGCCGGCCTCGCGCGGCGCTGCCTCGAGCCGGCGGGCGATGCCCGCGCTCAGCCGCGCGATGCGGATGGCGTTACTTGGACGGGGTGATGCCGTAGGCCTTGAGCTTGCGATAGAGGTGGCTGCGCTCGATGCCGAGCTTCTCCGCGGTCCGCGTCATATTCCAGTCGAGGGCGCGCAGCTCGGCCAGGATGTAGGCCCGCTCGAAAGACTCGCGTGCCTCCTTGAGCGTCCGCTCCTTCTGGGGCTCCTCGCCGGCCTCCCGCTGGCGGAGCGGCGGCGGCAGGTCCTCGGGGCCGATGACGTCGTGCGGCGCCATGATCACGAGCCGCTCCACCATGTTGCGCAGCTCCCGCACGTTGCCCGGCCAGTCGTAGGAGAGGAAGTAGGCCAGCGCCTCGACCGAGATGGTCTTCGGGCGCTTGCCGTTCTCGCCGGAGAAGAGCTTGATGAAGTGCTCGACGAGCAGCGGGATGTCCTCCTTGCGCTGTCGAAGCGGCGGCACGTGGATGGGGATGACGCTCAGCCGGTAGAAGAGGTCTTCGCGGAATTGCCCCGCGGCGATCTGCTCGCGGAGGTTCTGATTGGAGGCGGCCAGCACGCGGACGTCCACGCGAATCGTCTCCTTGCCTCCGACCCGCTCGAAGGTCTGCTCCTCGAGGACCCGCAGCACCTTGGCCTGCGTCTTGAGGCTCATGTCGCCGACCTCGTCGAGGAAGATCGTGCCCTGATCGGCCAGCTCGAACTTGCCGCGACGGCGGGCCACCGCGCCCGTGAAGGCACCGCGCTCGTGACCGAAGAGCTCGGACTCGATCAGCTCCTCGGGGATGGCCGCGCAATTGACCTCGATGAAGGGATTCTCCCGGCGGGCCGAGAGGGCGTGGATCGCGCGGGCGACCAGCTCCTTGCCCGAGCCGTTTTCGCCGTGGATGAGCACGCGCCCGTTGGTAGGCGCGGCGGTGGCGATCTGGGCGCGGAGCTCGTCGATGAGCGCGCTCTTGCCCACGATTTCCTGTCCGCGGTCGAGGCGCTCGCGCAGATCGCGATTCTCCCGTTCCAGCCTCGAATGCTCGAGCGCCCGCGCGGCGGTGAGCAGCGTCTTCTCCAGCGAGAGCGGCTTTTCGACGAAGTCGTAGGCGCCGAGCTTCGTCGCCTTGACCGCGGTTTCGATGGTGCCGTGGCCCGAGATCATGACGACCGCCGACTCCGGCCGGAGCCGCTTGAGCTCTGCCAGCGCCTCGAGGCCGTCCATACCCGCCATCCAGATATCGAGGAAAACGAGGTCGGGCGCCTCGTCCTGGACTAGCGCGAGGGCCTCCGGGCCCGAGCCCACGGCCGAGACACGGTAGCCCTCGTCCTCGAGCACGCCGCGCAGCGTGGTCTGAATCGCTTTTTCGTCGTCGACGATGAGGATGTGCTCGCCGGGCATCGGAGTCCCTGGGGGATCCCTAGGCCCGCAGCGGCGCCACCGCCAGCCGCTCGGCGGGCAGCTCGATGATGAAGCGTGTGCCCCGCGGGGGATTGTCTTCGACCCAGATGGTGCCGCCGTGATCGGAGATGATCTGATGCACGATGGGCAGCCCGAGCCCCATGCCGGTGGTCTTGGTGGAGAAATACGGCACGAAGAGCCGCTCCCGGTCCTCCGTCGCGATGCCGGGACCGTTGTCGGCGACGACGATCCGCGCTCGGCGGGTCGCCGGCAGCCACACGGTCTGCACCAGGACGTCCCCCGAGCCGCCCACGGCCTCGACGGCATTGTCCACGAGGTTCAGGACCGCGCGCTTGATCTGATCCGGATCCACATCGAGCGCCGGCACGTCCGGAGAGAACTCCGCCTTGATGGCCAGGGCCGGGTGGGACTCTCGGTAGAGCACCACGACACCTTCGAGGAGCCGGCCCAGCTCCGTCGGCTTGGGCGCCAGCGCCGGCATGCGGGCGAAGCGCGAGAACTCGTCCACGAGATGCTTGAGCCCGTCCACTTCCTGGATGATGGTGGCCGTGGCCTCTTCGAGCAGCTTCTTCTCCTCGGGATTGCGATCCCCGGACAGCCGGCGCCGGAGCCGCTGCGCCGAGAGCTGGATGGGGGTGAGCGGGTTTTTGATCTCGTGCGCGATCCGCTGAGCCACCTCACGCCAGGCGGCCAGCCGCTGGGCCTTGAGCAATTCGGTCAGGTCGTCGAAGGCCAGCACCATGCCCATATAGCCGCCATCGGGCCCCTTGAGGGCGGTGGCCGAAGCCAGGAGCGAGACCGCCTGGCCGTCGCGCCGGAGATGAACCTCGCGGTCCAGCATGCCTTCGCGGAGCCGGCCCATGCGCTGGATGAGGCCGGCGATCTCCGCGTATTCGGGGGCGCGGAACACCGCGGAGGCCTCTTTGCCGGCGAGCGTCGCTCCGAACAGCCCCAGCATGCGCTCGGCCGCGCTATTGACGGTCGTGACCCGTCCCGTGGCGTCCAGCGAGACGACGCCCGTGGCCACCGCTTCCAGCACGGTCTCGGTATAGCGCCGACGCTGTTCCACTTCGGTGTGCTTGGCCTGCAGGTCCCGGTAGGTCTCCTCGAGCTTGGACTGCGAGGAGGACAAGTCCCCCGTCATCCGGTTGAAGGAGTCCACCAGGATGCCGATCTCGTCGTCGGCGCGGACCTGGACCTTGTAGCTCAGATTGCCCGCGGCCACCTCCCGGGTGCCCTCGGCCAGCATCTGGATGGGCTCGGTGATGCCGCGGGCGAGATAGAGGCCGAACCACGTGGCCGAGAAGACGATGATCAGGGTCATCAAGAGGAATGGAAGGATGTAGATGCCCTTGATCCAGCTCTTCGACAGGCGGAGCTGTTTGTATTCCTGGAAGGCTTGGCTGATGCCACGCAGCCGCGCTTCGAGTCGCTGGGGCACGTGGATGCCAACCAGCATGGCGGCCACCACGCCCTGCTCGGGGTCGCGGATCGGCACGATGGCCTGGATCATGTCGCCGTTGTCGAGCTCGTAGACCGTGCTGATCTCCTGCCCCTCGAGCGCCTGGCGCACGTGCTCGCGATTGGTGTCGCGCGTGGGAATCGAGGCCAGCACCGGGTTCTTGACGTGGACCAGTTCCTGGCCGTCGCGACCAAAGACGGTGATGGCCGCCACGCCGAGCCGGTCCTGCTGCTCGGTGAGATAGCTGGCCAGCGCCTCACGGCGATTCTCGGCCAGCAGCCCGCCGCGCTCGAGCACGCGCGCCATGTAGCGGCCGTGGCGAAGGGCGGTGGACTCCAGGCTCTGGTAGTAGGTCTGCGCCACCTCCATCGCCTGATCCAGCGGCCGCTCGACCTGGGGCTTGAACCAGCCTTCGAGGGAGGTCCGGATGAAGAACTGCGCTGTCGTGAAGATCAGGATTCCGGGGATGAGGGCGAGCGCGAGGAAGGCCAGGACGAGCTTGGCCTTGAACCGCGCCCCGATGATCCGGTGTCGCCGCTCGAAGTAGAGCTTGACCAGGTTGCGGAACAGCAGCACCAGCAGCAGGAGGAAGACGATGAAGTTGAGGTTGAAGAGCGCGAGGATCAGCAGATTGGAGGCGAACGGAATGTCCCGCCCGCTGATACTCCACTCGAATACCGTGGCCACGATCAGCAGGACGAGGATCGCGCCGATGATCAGGAGATTCCGCTTCCGGCGCTCCTGCTCGTCACTCCGGTTGACCGGGGCAGTGAGGGGCATTACTGACTCCGCGTCGGGGTGAGGAAGCTTGACTGGAACCACGGCGTCTCTTCGGCGTCGCCGGTCACGCGCGCAAGCCAGGAGTTGACGCCGCCCAGCGACACGTCGGACCGCACCCGGACGTAGTAGAGCGCCTTGGAATCGAGCGACGCGGCGGGGGCCAGCTTCTCGGCCCGCAACTCAGAGATCACCCGCTGCGCCTCGCGGAGATCCCTGGTGAGGACGGGCTCGCGCTGCTCGCCCCCGAGCGACACCACCTTGTACTCCTTGGTCAGCAGGTTGTATGTCAGCTGCCGCTCGATGGTCCGGGCCTGCAGACGCCGGTCCACGCCCCAGCTGCTGTACTGCCAGAGCTCGACGTGAAAGCGCACGTGGGTGGCGATCCCCGTCTGGATGCTCTCGTGCATGCTCTCGGGCACGGCGCCCAGGAGCACCACCTGGACCGTCACGTCGTAGTCATTGAAGAAGACCGAGAGATTGCTGATGCGGACCTCGGCCCGGGCGGGGGCGGGGTCGAGGACGAGCCAGAGGGCCGCCAGGACCAGCACGGCGCAACGGAGGGAGACAGCACGGCGCGTATGCATAAGGCAGACGGGCTATTATAGCGTCCGACTGCGGGGTAGGCTGAAGAACTGGCCGGCGGGCGGGGCCGGGCCAGGGGAAACGGCGGGGGCGCTAGAGGGCGGCGATACCGGGGGCGAAGCCTTCCCCACCGACTGTCGGCTCGGCCCGAAGGGTCGTTGCCTCGGCTACGGCGCGGGCCCGTGCGCGGCGGCGCTCCGCCGAAGCTGCCTTTTGAACGGCGGCCACCAGCTGGTAGTTCAGGGCGTGGCCGGCATTGCGGCCGACGACATGCCCGAGCAGCGGGCGGCCGAGCAGGAAGAGGTCGCCCACCAGGTCCAGCACCTTGTGCCGCATGAACTCGTCGGCGAACCGAAGGCTGTCGTTGAGCACCGTCCGCTTGCCCACGACGATGGCATTGTCGAGCGAGCCGCCGCGGGCCAGCCCGTGCTGCCGCATCGCCGCTACGTCCTTGAGGAAACCGTAGGTGCGGGCTGGCGCCAGCTCGTCCACGAAGACCTGCTCGTCAACCGCGAAGGTGCCGACCTGCAGCCCGATGGCCGGATGGCTATTGTCGAGCGTATAGCTGATGCGGAAGGAATCCGCGGGCAGGATCTCGAGCCAACGCTTCTCGTCGCCGACGCGAATGGGCTCCTCGACCACGAGTGGCTTGCGCGGGGCGGGCAGCGTGGCGCGTCCGGCCCCCTGGAGCAGCTCCACGAAGGGCTTGGCGCTGCCGTCGGCCGCGGGCACCTCTTCGGCATCCACGTCCACCAGCAGGTTGTCGATCCCGATCCCGGCCGCCGCGGCCATCAGGTGCTCGACAGTGCGCACGCGCATCCCGAAGGCGCCGATGGTCGTGGCAGAGTTGGAGTCCACCACGTGGTCGACGCTGGCGGGGATGAAGGTGCCGTCGGATGCCCGAAACAGGATGCCGGTGTCGGCGGCCGCAGGAGAAAGAGTCAGCCGCACCCGCTCGCCGGAATGCAGGCCAAGGCCTTCCATACTGACCGGCTTGCGGATTGTCCTTTGGAAGTCCATGGCCACGGCTAGACAAAGCAACTCGGGTGCCATGGGTGTCTATTCATACAAGTATTTGATTCATATAGATTTTGTGCAGAATTAGGGCAGCCTGCCGAGCCTTTCCGTTGTGAGAAAGACACGGCTGGCTCCTCCCGCTGTCACATATTTGAGACACTATACTGCCACCTCCAAGGTGATCTCGAAGCCAGCGGGGACGGGTTGGATGGAAACTGAGCGCGGCGGGCTCCCCTTGATGACCCTCCTGACCTTGTGCCGGGCCGGATCCAGCTCCTCACCATGGAGAAAGCCGTGCAGCCGAAGCGGCTCGCCGCCCGGCTGGGACTCGGTATCGAAGACGACGAAGTCTATGCGTCGCGAAACGAAGCCCTCCACCTCATGCACGTAGAGACATTCGCTGATCCACTGGATCAGGAGGGCCTCAGGTGTCGTGCCGTGAGCGCGGACTTCGCGCACTTCGCGCTCTTTCACGCTCGTGGGATCCACGGTGAGGCCCAGCACCGCCAGCGCCGCATTCGCGAAAGCCTCCCTCAGCGTCGAGCCCGCGGCGGCCACCAGCATCTCAGCCCGCGGTGCCGAGATCGCCGTAGCGCGACTGGAGCAGGGCGACGGCGACCGGACCCGCGGTTTCGGTGCGGAGAGTCCGCGGGCCGAGCCCGGCGACCACCGCGCCCGCCCCGCGAAGCCGCGCCACCTCGCCCTCGGTGAGTCCGCCCTCGGGTCCGACGACCACGGTGGCCCTTGACGGCCGCCCGGCGGGCAGCCGCTCGTCGAGGGGAGCGGGCTCGTTCTCCCAGAGGCAGAGCAAGAGCCCGGCTCCGCCGATTGCGGCGAGCCAGTTCGCGAGCGCGTGAGGTGGCGTTACCTCGGGGATCACGGCTCGGCCGCTCTGCTTGGCGGCTTCCTTCGAAACCCGCCGCCACCGCGCGAGGCGCCGCGAGGCCGCCTCGGCGCCAACCAGCGACCGCTCGGTGAGGAGCGGGACGATTCGCGTCACGCCGAGCTCGGTCGCCATGCGAATGATGCCTTCCATCTTGTCGCCCTTGGCTATCCCCTGGGCCAGGGTGAGGTCGAGCTGAGACTCGGTATGGAGCGCGCGGCTGGAGACGACGGTGCCCTCGGCTCCGCGGGCCCCGACCCGCGTGAGCCGCACCGTGAGCTCGTGGCCGCCGCCGTCGAGGGCCGCGACCAGGTCGCCGGCGCCGAGCCGGAGCACACGCGCCATGTGGTGGGCCTCCTCCGCGTCGAAGGCGACTTGGTCGCCGCGCACGGCCTCCGGGCGGACATGGAAGCGGCTCACGCGGGATGACCGCGCCCCACGCCAAGGGGCGCAGAGAGGAGGAGCGAGGACCAGCCCTCGAGCACGAGCCGCCGTTCGAGCGCACAGCCCACGGCCTCGAGGGCCGCGATCACGCGCGCGTCCTCGTCAGCCAGGATCCCGCCCAGGATGAGCCGGCCGCCGCCCTCCAGCAGACGCGCGTAGAGCGCCGCCAGCGCCAAATGGGAGTGAGCGAGCAAATTGGCCACGACCACGGGCCAGCGCGCCCCCGTGGGCAGCTCCTCGGGGCCCCGGCAGTCCACGGTGATGTCGTCGCCGCAGCCATTGGCGTCGGCGTTCTTTCGCGCCGCCGCGACGGCGTCGGGGTCCACGTCGATAGCCCGCACGCCGGCGGCGCCCAGCTTGATCGCCGCGACCGCGAGGATTCCGGTGCCGGTGCCGATATCGAGCACGGGGCTGCCCGGCCGCGCCTCGAGCGCCGCCTCGAGCAGAACGAGGCAGCCCTCGGTGCTGCCGTGATGACCGGTGCCGAAGGCGCGGCCCGGCTCGATGACGACGCGCACTCGCCCGCCGCCGTCGGCGCCAGCGTCCCACGGTGCCACGACGAGTAGCCGGTGCCCGATTTCCCGGGGCGGGAAGGACTGCTGCCACGCCTGCGCCCAGGCCTCCTCGAGTAGCGGGCCGATTTCCGCTTCGGCCGGCGCGACCGGCAGGCCCATCGCGCTCAGCGAGGCGCGGTATGCCGTGACGGCCCGGAGCAGGTCGGTGGAGGAAGCCGTGTCGGGGAAAAAGGCGCGCAGCCGCGGAGCCTCGGTCGGCGATTCTTCTTCAACGACGCCGAGGGCGCCCTGCTCCCAGAGGAAGTTCGTGAGTCCGTCCGTGGTCTCGGGCAGGGTTGGGACCGTGAGCTGCCAGAACGCCATCAGGTCCCGAACAGCTTCTTCATCCGCTCGACGAAGCCGGCCAGCCGCGGGCCCGTCTGGCCCTGGGAGGCACGCTCGAGCTCTTCGAGCAGCTCCCGCTGGCGGCCGGTGAGGTGGGTCGGCACCTCGAGGAGCACCTCGTAGATGGCGTCGCCGCGCCCGCGACCGCGCAGATGGGGCATGCCCTTGCCGCGGAGCACGAGGCGCTGGCCGGGCTGGGTGCCGGGCGGCACCGTGAGGCGGGCCTTGCCCTTGAGCACGGGCACCTCGAGCTCGCAGCCCAGCGCCGCCTGGGGAAAGGTCACCGGCAGCTCGGTGAGCAGATTTGCGCCGTGGCGGGTGAAGATGTCGTGGGGACGGACGTGCAGGACGACATACAGGTCGCCCGGCGGCCCGCCCAGGAGGCCGCCCTCACCCTCGCCCGAGAGCCGGAGCTGATTGCCATGCTCCACGCCGGCCGGGATCGTGACTTTGAGAAGCCGCTCGCGCGCCTGGCGGCCTTGGCCGCGGCACGCCGTGCAGGGATGACGGTTGAGCTGGCCTTCGCCGCGGCACGACGGGCAGGGCATCGCCACGGTGAGAAAGCCCTGACTGCGCCGCACCTGGCCCTGACCGCGGCAGGTCGCGCACACTTCGGGCGGAGCGCCCGGCTCGTGCCCCGTGCCCCGGCACGTTTCGCAGGTTTCCAGCCGCGGAATCTGAAGCTTGGTCTCGAGTCCCTCCGCGGCCTCTTCGAGCGAGATCTCCAGGTCATAGCGGAGGTCTTCGCCGCGGCGCGCGCGCGTGCGCCGGCCGCGCTCGCCGCCGCCGAAGAAGCCCTCGAAGAGATCCTCGAAGATGCTGCCGAAGCCAGCCTCGCCCATCCCTCCCATGCCCGGCACAGTGCCGAACCGGTCATAATGGGCGCGCTTCTCGGGGTCGGAGAGGACCGCGTAGGCCTCGCTGATCTGCTTGAAGCGCTCCTCGGCGGTCTTATCGCCTGGATTGCGGTCCGGATGATAGCTCCGGGCGAGGTGGCGGTACGATTTCTTGAGAGCGGAATCGTCGGCGTCGCGGGGCACGCCGAGGATGGCGTAGTAGTCCTTGGCGGCCACGCTAGGAGGCGCTTCCGTCCTCGCTTCGCCCCGCCTCGGGCGCGACGGCCACCGTCACCAAGGCCGGCCGCAGCACGCGGCCGTGCAGCATGTAACCGCGGGCCGTCTCGCCGACCACCGTCATCTCCGGCTGGCCGCTCGTGTGCACCCGCGCGACGGCTTCGTGCCGCTCCGGGTCGAAGGACTCGCCCACCGACGAAAACGGCGTCAGCCCGAACTTCTCCAGCACGCGTAGCAGCTCGCGCTGGATCAGCTCCACGCCGGCCGTCACGGCCGCCGGCGGCTCGCTCCGCGCCGCCTGGAGCGCTCGGTCGAAATTGTCGAGCACGGGGAGGATTTCGCGGATCAGGGACTCGTTGGCGAAGCGGGTCTGCTCTTCCCGGTCGCGGGCTGCCCGCTTCCGCGCATTGTCGAACTCGGCGACGGCACGGAGATAACGGTCCTGCTGGGCTTCGAGCTCGCGGGTCTTGGCCTCGAGCGCCTCTCGGAGCCGCTCGATCTCCTGCGTGGGATTGCCCGAGGGCGGCGGGTCGTCCGCGGGACGCTTGGGCGCGCTGGCATCATCCTTCATGGCATCCATAATTATAGCAAACGCCTGCCGTCTCCCCCGGGAAGAGAGGATGCGCGCGGGGCAGGGCGATGCCCCCTGAGACCCATTGCTTGCTTCACTGCGGTCGAAGGGGGCGCGCCCTGTCCCGTGCGCAGATCGGGCCGGGCCGCGGGTTACGACGGCAGGTAGAGCTGGTGCTTGACCCGCGACAGCGAGCTGGACACGAGACGCGCGGTCTCATCCACCAGCGAGATCACCTCGGAGTAGGCCATGCGCCGCGGGCCCACCACCCCGAGGATGCCGAGCACCTGGTCCCGGTACGTGTAGGTTGAGGTGATCAGGCTGCATTCCCGCATCTCTTCCACGGGATTCTCGCTGCCGATCATCACCTGGACGCCGCGCTCCTCGGCCATGCGCGAGAGCAGATCGATGATTCGCGCCTTGTCCTCGAAGGCGCGGAGCAGCGAGCGCACCGTCGCCACGTCGGAGAGGTCCGGATGGTCGAGGATATTGGTCGCCCCGCTGATATACAGCGTGCGGTCGCGCAGCAGCGCCGCGATCTCCTCGAGCAGCGCGCGGCTGCGGGTCCAGAGTGGTTCCAGCGGATCGGCGGGCGCGGCCATGTCGTCGACGATCTCCTGGAATGTCTTCCCGCGATAGCGGCGGGTCAGCGCGCGGCCCGTCTCGCGCAGCTCCTCGGCGCCGAGCCGCGGCATCGGCGTGATGCCCCGCGCCGTGACCCACCCGGTATCCGTCACCACCACCACGAGCGCCCGATCGTCGCCGAGGGCGACCAGCTCGATGCGCTCGAGGGCGGTGTGCTTGAGCGGCGGCGCGAGCAGCATCCCCGTCATGTGGGTGCCGGCGGACAGGAGTGCTGGCGTCTCCGCCATGAGTTTCTCGGTCGCATCGGCGTGAGGCAAGAGCGCGTCCCGTCCCACCTCGTGCGCGTTCGCGCTGCCCCACGGCACGCGGCCGAGGTGCTCGACGTAGAAGCGATACGCCTTGTCCGTGGGGACGCGGCCGGCCGAGGTATGGGGCTGGGCGAGATAGCCGAGCTCCTCGAGATCGGCCATGGCATTGCGGATGGTCGCGGGCGACAGCCCGCGAACGTGGCGCCGCGAGACAGCGCGGGAGCCGACGGGCTCGCCGGTCTCCACGTACTCGGTGATGACCGCCAGGAGAACCTGGCGGTTGCGCTGGTCGAACTCGGATTCAGCCATGACTGTCCGAGTCTACATGCCTAAACGAATTCGATAAAGAGGGCGTCGGAGAGAAGGAAGCCGGCCTCGGTGAGGTGCACGCGGTCCGCCTGCTCGGCGAGCAGGCCGCGCGCCTTCCACTCGGGAAGGAGGGCGGGGAGCCGGCCCGGATCCAGCGCCACGCGCTCGGCGAGCCACGCGGCCGGCACGCCGTCGCGCGTGCGAAGGCCCAGCATCAGACGCTCGGACAGGCGCTGGCGCAGCGTGAGCGTCTCGTGCGTGCCGACGGGCGGCTCGCCACGCTCCACCAGCGCGCAGTAGCGCTCGACCGGCTTCACGTTGCCATAGCGCACGTCGCCCAGGTAGCCGCAGGCGCCGGGCCCCAGCGCCAGGTACTCTTCGCCGCGCCAGTAGACCTGGTTGTGGCTTGAGCGGCGCGCGGGCAGCGCGTAATTCGAGACCTCATAGTGCTCATACCCCGCGCCCGCGGCGAGACGGGCCAGGCCCCAGTACTGGGCCGTGACGGTTTCTTCCGGCGGCAGGCCGCTCACTCCCGAGGCATGCCACAGGCTGCCCTCGTCGAGCGTCAGCCCGTAAGCCGAGAGGTGGGCCGGCTCCCACTCGATCACCTGGCGCGCGGTTGCCTCCCAGGTCGCCAGGTCGAGGCCGGGGAGCCCGTAGATCAGGTCGCAGCTGACGTTGTCGAACCCCGCTCCGCGGGCGGCGTCGAAGGCGGCGCGCGCCTGCGCGGCGGAGTGCCGCCGGTCCAGCGTACGGAGCACGCCGTCGTCCAGGCTCTGCACCCCGAGGCTGATGCGGTTGACTCCCGCGCGCCGGTAGCCGGCGAGCCGCTCGACGGTGACGTCGTCAGGGTTGCACTCGACGGTAATCTCGGCGGCGGGATCGACGGCGAAGCGGGCGCTCAGCCGCTCGAGGATCGCCGCGAGCTGCTCCGGCGTCGCGAGCGAGGGCGTGCCGCCCCCGAAGAAGAGCGAGCCCAGCGTGATCCCGTCCTGCCATGGGGCGGCGGCGGCCAGGTCGATCTCGCTCTGCAGGGCTCCGAGGAGGCGATCCATGCCCCCGGGTGTGTACGGCGCGGTATTGAACGAGCAGTAGCCGCAGCGCTCGGCGCAGAACGGCAGGTGGAGGTAGACCGCGAGGCGCGCGCCGCGCGGGGACCAGCCCGCTACGGGAGGTAGTGTCCCAGCCGGCGCCAGCGCAGCCAATGCCGCTCCCCGTCCCACGACCAGTAGATCAGGAAGGCCTTGCCGCGGATCTTCTCGCGCTTGACGAAGCCCCAGTAGCGGCTGTCCTGGGAGTTGTCGCGGTTGTCTCCCATGACGAAGTACGAGCCCGCGGGCACGGCCAGTGGGTCGCAGGCGTAAAGGTAGCCGCAGTGGGCCTTGAGGTTGGCGGGGTACGGCCCCCCCCGCACGAAGGGCTCGTCCTGCAGCACGCCGTTGATCCAGACCCGGTTGTCGCGCACCTGGACGGTATCGCCCCCGACGGCGATGATGCGCTTGATGAAGTCGCGCGACTCGTCGTTGGGGTACTTGAACACGATGATGTCGCCGCGCTTCGGGTCGCGGATGCCCGGCAGGTGCGTGTCGGTGAGCGGGATCTCCGCGCCGTACAGGAACTTGTTGACGAGGATGTAATCGCCGATCAGCAGGGTGTCCATCATCGAGCCCGACGGGATCGTGAACGCCTGGATGGCAAATTGACGGATCAGCAGCGCCAGGAGCACCGCGATGAAGATCGCCTCCGCGTACTCGCGGACGAGTGACTTCCGGCGGGCGGGCGGGGCTGGCGGCGCGACGACGCGCTCGGGGCGCTCGGTGCGGATCTGGAAGTCGTTCATGGGGCTAGCTCTTGAGCACCGACAGGAAGGCTTCCTGCGGCACCTCGACCTTTCCGACCTGTTTCATGCGCTTCTTGCCTTCCTTCTGCTTCTCGAGCAGCTTGCGCTTCCGCGTGATGTCGCCGCCGTAGCATTTCGCGGTGACGTTCTTGCCCATGGCCTTGACCGTCTCGCGGGCGATGACCCGGCTGCCGATCGCCGCCTGAATGGCGACCTCGTAGAGCTGGCGCGGGATCACGCCCCGGAGCTTCTCGGTCAGCGCCTTGCCCTTCTCGTAGGCCTTGTCACGATGGACGATGACGCTGAGCGCGTCCACCGGGTCGCCGTTGAGCAGGATGTCGAGCTTCACCATGTCCGACTCCCGGAACTCCAGGAAGTCGTAATCGAAAGAGGCGTAGCCCTTGGAGATGGACTTGAGCTTGTCGTAGAAGTCCACCACGATCTCGGATAGTGGGAAGTCGAAGGCGATGTGCACGCGCTTGCCGAGGTACTCGAGCGACTTGTGCTCGCCGCGCTTGTCCTGGGCCAGCTTGTAGATCTCGCTCATGAACTCGGTTGGCACGAAGACGGAGCCCCGCACGTAGGGCTCCTCGATCCGCTCCAGCTTGTCGGACGGCGGCAGCTTCGACGGGTTCTCGACCTCGATGACCTCGCCCTGGGTCGTGACCACGCGGAAGCGCACGCTGGGAGCCGTGACGATCAACGAGAGGTTGAACTCGCGCTCGAGGCGCTCCTGCACGATCTCGAGGTGCAGCATCCCCAGGAAGCCGCAGCGAAAGCCGTAGCCCAGGGCCAGTGAAGTTTCCGGCTCGAAGCTGAAGGCCGAATCGTTGAGCTTGAGCTTCTCCAGCGCGTCGCGCAGGCCCTCGTAGTCAGTGTCCTCGATGGGGTAGAGGCCCGCGAAGACCATGGGCTTGGCGTCGCGATAGCCAGGGCAGGGCTCCGCCGTCGGGCGCGCGACCTCCGTGATGGTCTCGCCCATCTTGGCGTCGGCGACCCGCTTGATCGAGGCGGTGAGATAGCCCACCTGGCCCGCCTCGAGCTCGTCCACCGGACGCATGTCGGGGGCGAACACGCCCACCTGCTGCACTTCGTAGACCTTGCCGTTCGACATCAAGAGGATGCGCGCGCCGGCGCGGACGCTGCCGTCGATGAGGCGAATGTACACCACCACGCCCTGGTAGGAATCGTAGAAGGAGTCGAACACGAGGGCCTTCAGCGGCGCTTCCGGATCCCCGGTGGGCGGCGGGATCCGCTTCACGATGGCTTCCAACACCTCGGGCACTCCGGTTCCATGCTTCGCCGAGATGGCCAGCGCCTCGTCCCCGTCCAGGCCCAGCGTCTCGCTGATCTGGGCGCGCGTCCCCTCGATATCGGCCGCCGGCAGGTCGATCTTGTTGATGACGGGGATGATCTCCAGGCCGTTGTCGAGCGCGAGATAGAAGTTGGCCAGGGTCTGCGCCTCGACGCCCTGGGCCGCGTCGACGATGAGCACGGCGCCCTCGCAGGCGGCCAGCGAGCGCGACACTTCGTAGGAAAAGTCGACGTGTCCCGGCGTGTCGATGAGGTTGAGCGTGTACTCCTGGCCGTCGCGCGCGGTGTACAGCAGGCGCACGGCATGTGCCTTGATGGTGATGCCGCGCTCCTTCTCCAGGTCCATGGAGTCGAGGACCTGGCCGACCGCCTTCTTGGCGTCCATCGTCCCGGTCAGCGACAGGAGCCGGTCGGCGAGTGTGGACTTGCCGTGGTCGATGTGCGCGACGATGGAGAAATTGCGATTCCGCTCGATGGCCATCCGAATCAGAATAGCACGTCCCGCCGCGCCATGCGCGAGACGGCCCCGCCGATCACGGCCACAGGCGCGCCTGGTCCGGCACCGAGACGTCGGAACGCAGCACGACGCCGGGTCCGATCTGGGCGCCGGCACCCACGCGCGCGCCCGAGCCGATGATGCAGTCCTGGAGCACTGCGCGCTCGCCCACGTCCACCTGTTCCCAGAGCACGGCGCCCTCGATGTTTGCACCGCGGCCGACCGTGCAGTCCTCCCCGATCACCGCGTTCGGGCCCACGCGGCAGTCCGGGTCGAGGCGCGTGCCGGCGCCGATCACGCAGGGGCTGACCAGGATCACGGTTGGTCCCAGCCGGACGCCGTCGGCGATCCAGCGGCCGCCCATCCAGGGCCCGGCGGGTGTCACCCGCGTGGCCACGCGCCCGGCCAGCAGGTCCAGCTGGGCCTGGCGGTACTTCTCCGGGTTGCCGATATCGAGCCAGTAGTGGTGGCCCGCCACCCAGCCGTAGCACGGCACGCCGTCGTCCACGAGGGCCGGGAAGAACTCCCGCTCGATCGACACCATGCGGCCCGAGGGGATGCGGGCGAGCAGCGCGCGGTCCAGCACGTAGACGCCGGCGTTGACCGTGTCGGTGGTCACGCGCGCCGGATTGGGCTTCTCGACGAAGGCGCGGATGCGGCCGCCGGGTTCCAGCTCCACGAGGCCGTACTGCGTCGGATCGGGCACGCGCGTCAGGTAGATGGTCGCGCGGGCCTTCCGCTCCGCATGAAAGGCGAGCATCGCGCCCAGGTCCGCGTCGGTGAGGATGTCGCCGTTGAGCACGATCACGCGGCCGCTGGCGGCCGGTTCCACCGCGTTGCGCACGCCGCCGCCGGTGCCGAGCGGGTCGAGCTCCACCGCGTACCGGAGGCGCACGCCGTGCGTCGCGCCGTCGCCCATCGTCCGGCGAACCTCGTCGATCAGGTAGGAGCAGGACAGGACCACGTCGGTGATCCCGTGGAGCGCGAGCACGTCGAGCTGGTAGGCGAGGAACGGGACGTTGAGCAGCGGCACGGTGGACTTGGGCTTCGTCAGCGTCAGCGGCCGCAGCCGCGTGCCCTGTCCCCCGGCGAGGATGACCGCGGTCAGCTGCTTGGGGTCCAGGGCGCCGCCTCGCTGATCAGCATGACGGGTATGCCGTCACGCACCGGGTAGGCCTTCTTGCAGGCGGGGCAGATGATCCGGGTTTCCTCAAAGATCAGCTCGCCCTTGCATGCCGGGCACGCCAGGATCGCCCGCAGCTCTTCGTCGATCATGTCGTCGGCTCCTCTCGCTTGTAGTGTGTCTGGAAGAAGTCAAACGTGCGCTTCAGTCCGTCAGCCAGCGTGACCGTGGGCGCCCAATCCAGCACGCGCTTGGCCAGCGCCGGGCTCAGGCAGCTGCGGCGCTGCTCGCCGGGCCGCGCGGGTCCGTGCCGGGCCTCGACGCGGAGGCCGGAGGCCTCCCTGATCCGCTCGTAGAGGGCGTTCACAGAGGTCTCCACGCCCGTGCCGATGTTCACGCTGCCGCTCGCCTTAGGGCGCTCAAGCGCTCTCAGATTCGCCGCCGCCACATCTTCCACATAGACATAGTCGCGGGTCTGCTCGCCGTCGCCGTTGATGACCGGAGTCTGGCCGGTCAGGAGACGGTGGCAGAAGATCGCGACCACGCCGGCTTCGCCTTGAGGGTTCTGCCGGGGGCCGTAGACGTTAGCATAGCGGAGCGCGATGCCGCTGATCCCGAAGATGCCGCTCCAGACGCTTACGTATTGCTCCATCGCCACCTTGGTGATGCCGTACGGCGACATCGGAAGCGTCGGATGATCCTCGGGCGTGGGCAGGACGTCGGTGTCCCCGTAGCCCGCTCCGCCGCTCGACGAATAGATGACGCGGCGAACACCGAACCGGCGGCAGCAGTCCAGCAGGTTGAGCCCGCCGAGCACGTTGACCGAGGCGTCGAACATGGGATCCGTCACCGAGCGCGAGACGGACGCCTGGGCCGCCAGGTGAGCCACCACCTCCGGGTGCTCGGTGTCGAAGACCTCTGCGAGCCGGGCGCTCCGCAGGTCCACCGGATAGAGGCGGGCCGTCGGGCTCACCCAGGCCGGATCGCCCGTGGCCAGGTTGTCCACGATCGCGACGGAATGGCCCGCGCCGATGAAGAGGTCCACCACGTGGGAGCCGACGAAGCCCGCGCCGCCCGTCACCAGAATCTTCACGGCCGGGTCCCGTTCGCCCGGTACCACTCGATGGTCTGCCTCAACCCCTCTTCCAGCTCCACGTGGGGCTCCCAGCCGAGCAGGCGCCGCGCCTTGCCGATGTCGGGCTGGCGCACTTTCGGGTCGTCGGTGGGCAGGGGGCGGAAGACGATCTCGCTCCGCGAGCCCGAGAGCCGCAGCACGTGCTTGGCGAGGTCCATCAGCGTCATCTCACGCGGGTTGCCCAGGTTGACGGGATCGTTGACGGGCGCGCTCATGAGACGCCAGATGCCATCCACGAGGTCCGAGATGAAGGTGAACGAGCGGGTCTGGGAGCCGTCGCCGTAGAGCGTGAGCGGCTCGCCGCGCAGGGCCTGGCGGACGAAGGTCGGGATGGCCCGTCCGTCGGCCAGCCGCATGCGGCTGCCATACGTGTTGAAGATGCGCACGATGCGCGCGTCCAGTCCGTGAACGCGGTGGTAGGCCGTGGTCATGGCTTCGGCGAAGCGCTTGGCTTCGTCGTACACGCCGCGCGGTCCGACGGGATTGACGTTGCCCCAGTAGTCCTCGCGCTGCGGGTGCACCAGCGGGTCGCCATAGACCTCGGAGGTCGAGGCGAGCAGGAACTTGGCCCCGCGCGCCTTGGCCAGCCCGAGCGCCTTGTGCGTGCCGAGCGCGCCCACCTTGAGGGTCTGAATCGGCAGCTCGAGGTAGTCGATCGGCGAAGCAGGGCTCGCGAAGTGGAGCACGTAGTCCAGCGGCCCCTGGATCTCGATGAAGTTCGTGACGTCGTGCTTCACGAAGGCGAAGCGGGGGTCGCGGATGTGGGCGATGTTGTCCATCGAGCCGGTCAGGAGGTTGTCCATGCAGACGACTTCGCAGCCGTGGGCCAGCAGGAAATCGCAGAGATGGGAGCCGATGAAGCCGGCGCCGCCTGTCACGAGCACCCGCACGGCGCCTCTCCTCAGACGGGCAAGACGGGCTTTCGCCCGATCGAGTAATACTCGAAGCCGAGGCGCCGCATGCGCTCGGGTTCGTAGAGGTTGCGCCCGTCGAAGATGAGCGGTCGGCGCATCAGGCCCCGCAACCGCTCCAGGTTGAGGAACCTGAACTCGTTCCATTCCGTCACCAACGCGATCGCGTCAGCCCCTTCGGCGGCATCATAAGCCGACATGCCGAATACCACGCTCGGGGGCAGGAGCCGCTTGGCATTGCCATTGGCGACGGGATCATAGGCGCGGACGCGCGCGCCCGCCGACTGGAGCTGGCGGATCACTTCCAGGCTCTTGGCGTCCCGCATGTCGTCGGTATTGGGCTTGAACGCGAGCCCCAGGACCGCGACGGTCTTATCGTCCAGCGGCCCGAGCGCCTTGCCGATCGTGTCCACGAGATGCGTGACCCGCTCTTTGTTGATCTCGACCACCGAGCGCAGAAGCTTGAAGTCGTACCCCAGGCGCGAAGCCGTGTGGATCAGCGAGTCCACGTCCTTGGGGAAGCAGGAGCCGCCGTAGCCCAGCCCGGCCTGGAGGAACTGCATGCCGATGCGGGGATCGAGCCCCATGCCCTTCATGACCTGGCTCACGTCGGCGCCGGCCGCCTCGCAGATGTTCGCGATGGCGTTGATGAAGGAGATCTTGGCCGCCAGGAAGGCGTTGGACGCGTACTTGATCACCTCGGCCGATGGCAGGTCGGTAATGATCATGGGCCGCTCGAGCGGTGCGTAGAGCTCCACCAGGGTCATGGCCACCTGCTGGGTAGGGGCGCCGATCACGATCCGGTCGGGGCGGAGGGTGTCTTCGATGGCCGAGCCCTCGCGCAGAAACTCCGGGTTGGAGACCACATCGAACTCGATGGGCGTGACCTGGTGCCGGCTGATCACCTCGCGGACGAGCTCGCCGGTGCCCACCGGCACGGTGGACTTGTTCACCACTACCTTGTAGCGGTCCATGGCGCGGCCGATCTCCGCCGCCACGGTCTCCACCTGGGACAGGTCGGTCTCGCCGGTTTCCTTCGGCGGCGTGCCGACGGCGATGAAGATCACGTCGGAGTGGCGCACGGCGGCGCCCAGCTCCGTGCTGAAGGCCAGCCGCCGGTCGTCCACGTTGCGCGTGACCATTTCCTCGAGGCCGGGCTCGTAGATGGGCATGCGCCCGGCCTTGAGGGACTCTATCTTGGCGCGATCGTTGTCGACGCAGAGCACGTCATTGCCGAGGTCGGCGAAGACCGCCCCGGTGACCAGCCCCACGTATCCGGTTCCGACGACGCAGATGTTCATGGCTCGGTTCTCACAAGGAGTCTCAGGATACCAAACGACATGCCCGGCGCGCTAATCCGGCGCGCCGTCGGGGCGGGGGATGCCTCCCGAAACCCGTTGCCTGCCTTTCGCGGTTGAGGGAGGCGCCCCGGCCCCGACGGCCGCCGGTGATAGCTACGACACGGCGTGGCGGACCAGACGCTCGGCCACCATCACGAGGAACAGCAGCAGCAGGTAGAAGTTCGAGAAGAGGAAGAGGGAGAGCCATCCGCGCTGGTCGTCCGGCCGGCGCGCGAACTTCGCCGCCAGCCAGATCAGGCGCCACCCGAGGGCCGCCGCGGCCACGAGCGTCGCCAGTCCCCCGATTCCGAAGGTCGGCGCGGCCAATGCCCAGGCCGTGAGCCCGAAGGCGTAGAGCAGGATGAGCCGGGCGGTGCCCTCGACGCCCACGGTTTCGGACACCATCGGGAATCCACCCGCCGCATAGTCTGCGCGGTAGCGCAGGGCCAAGGCCCAGAAATGCGGCATCTGCCAGAGAAAGAGGATGCCGAACAGGATGACCGCGCCCGCGTCGACCAGGCCGCCGCCTGCCGCCACCCAGCCGATCACGGGCGGGATCGCGCCCGGAATGGCGCCAGGCACCGCGGCGAAAGGGGACGTCGGTTTGAGCCAGGGCGTGTAGACGCCGTTGTAGAAAGCCGCCGCGATCAGACCCAGGATGCCGGCGGTTGGGCCGATGCCCACCCAGAGCACGGCGGCGCCGGCGACGATCCCGAGAGTTGCGAAGAAAAGTCCCTGCGGGGTGGACAGCCGCCCCGAGGGCAGCGGCCGGCCGGCCGTGCGCGCCATGAGCGCGTCGCGCCCGCGCTCCTGCACCTGGTTCAGCGCCGAGGCGCCGCAGGACAAGAGCATGACGCCCAGCAAGACCTCGAGTCCCTGCGCCCACGGGAAGTCAGGCCCCAGCGGCGCCCTCAGCATGAAACCGGCGCCGGCGGACACGAGCACGAGCAGCACGATCCCGAATTTCGACAGCTCGGCATAGGCCCCAACGCGCGCCGTGACGGTGAGCGCGCCGATGCCGCGTGCGGTCGCGACCGCCGACCTAGGCGGCATTGATGGTCTCCAGCCGCGGCGGCGTCGCCGCGCGGGGCACCGCGGCCGTCAGGCCGCGGCAGGCGCCAGCGCGGAGACTGATCCAGACCAAGACGCCCCAGAGCGCATAGCCAACTGCGGCATGCGCCGCCCGGACGGGCGGCTCGAGGCGGAGCAGCACGGTCGCGATCCCCAGGCTCACCTGAAGCAGCGCCAGCGCGCATGCCGCGCCGGCCGGCAGCGCCAGCGGTGTGCGCCGGGAGGCAATGGCGAGCTGGACGAAGAAGCCGAGCAGGATGATGCCGAGCCAGCGGTGGGCCCAGTGGACGGCTGCCAGCCAGTGGCCGGGCAAGATTTCGCCGCTGCACAACGGGAAGTCGGGGCAGGCCAATCCCGCGCCCGAATGCCGGACATAACCGCCCAGCGCGAGCTGGACGAGCAGTACGCCGAGTCCCGCGCTGGCGAGCCGGCGGAGTTTGGCCGATCCCGGAAAGGCCGTGGCCGAGCCGGGCTCCGCGGCCGCCGCCAGCAGCAGCAGCCCGCCGAAGATCAGCAGAGCGTTCACCAGGTGCGCCGTGCTGATGAGATGCGGCAGCTTGAGCAGCACCGTGACACCGCCCAGTCCGATCTGGATGCCGAGCAGCGCCAGCAGCGCGATGCCCACGCGCCCCGTGCCCCGGAGACCCGCCCGGCGGAGCGTGGCGACGATGGTCGCGACGAGCAGCAGCGAGGCAGCGAGAGCGGAGAGGCGATGGCTGTATTCCACCAGCACGTCGGGCTCGAGCGGCGGAATCAGACTGCCGTGGCAGAGCGGCCAGTCCGGGCAGGCGAGGCCCGAGCCCGTGGCGCTGACGATATTGCCCAGGGTCATCAACAGGAAGACGGCGCCGACCGTCGTCCAGATCAAGCCGCGCGGCGCGCTAGCGGCCATAGCGGGCCTCCGCGATCGGCGCCGCCTCATCGTCGGCACCGACCGTCTGCCAGCGGAAGAACACCACCGAGATGGCCGCCAGGAACACGAGCCCGCCAGGAATCCACATGATGATGCCGCCCAGATGCTGGTCGGCATGGGGTGTCAGCCGCTCCCAGACGCGCGGAGCGGCCGCGTAATACGGATAGAGCATGCTGTCGGCCATGGTGATGAAGATGGCGACCATGACCATGGGCAGTCCCACCACGAAGAGATAGAGCAGCTGAATCGGGTAGACGGCGCGAGGCAGCTCGGGCAGGGGCGAGAGCACGGGCCACCAGAGGATCACCGAGCCGGCCATGATCATCAGATGCTCCACGATGTGCACCGGGTGCTGCTCCATCGCGAGGTTGTAGAGCGGCGGCAGGTGCCAGGCGACCAGGATCACGTTGAAGACGGCGAATGCGCCAGGCGGGCGCGTCAGCGCGCGGCCGAGCCGAAGCAGCCGGGCGCTCCTGAGCAGCGGGCGGAGCATCCAGCCGGGCGTGCCGTGGAGGAGAAGCGGCGGCAAGGCGAAGACCAGCAGCATGTGCTGGACCATGTGCGCGCTGAACAAGTAATAGTCCGAGAGATCGTGCACGGGACCCGTGAGGGCGACGAACATCACGGCGAGGCCTCCGAAGAACGAGGCGGCCTTGAGCGGCTCCGCCGCCGTCCCGGGGGCGACGCGGCGGCGCCAGAGGGTGGCGGCGCAATAGGCGCCGCCCAGCACGGCCAGCCCCGCCAGGATGGACGGGTCGACATGCCAGGCGGTCCAGTCGAAGCCCTCGGGCCCGAGGGGCGGCGGCCCCACGGATCCGGGTACTGCGTGCGCCATCGCTAGGGGCGCGGCAGCAGGATGAAGGCGCTGAACAGCGCCATCAGCGCCAGGATGATGGCGATGGCGATCATGAGCGGCCCGACGAACAGGGCCCTCAGAATGGGCGAGTCATAGCGCAGGTGCATGTAGAAGCCCACGACGAGCGCGAACTTGACGAGGGACATGGCCAGCAGGCTGATCACGAGGACGGCGTGGGGGATGCCGGGAGTATAGAGCGTGGCGACCTCGATGGCCGTGAGGACGGTGAGGACGACGGCGATGCGCACATAGGTGGCGACGGTCCCGTGCGCTCCCTCCCCCCCGGCGTGCGTGGCGGCAGTGGCGTGCAGTTCGGCCATGAGCGCGCTCCTACGGTATCAGATAGACCAGCGTGAAAATGGCGATCCAGACGATGTCCACGAAGTGCCAGTACAGCCCGGCGATCTCGACCTTGAGGTAGTCCTGCGGCCCCAGCTTGCCCATATTGGCCAGCACCCAGAGCGAGAGCAGCCAGATCACCCCGCCGGTGACGTGCGCCCCGTGGAAGCCCGTCAGCGTGAAGAACGAAGACCCGAAGAGGCTGGTCTGAAGCGTCAGCCCTTCGTCCACGAACTGATTGAACTCGTAGACCTGGTTCCCGACGAACCAGGCGCCGAACAGCGCCGTCATCAGGATCCAGAACTTCGCCCACTTCATGTTGTTCAATCGGAGGTAGTTCAGCGCCAGGACCATCCACACCGACGACATGAGCAGCACGAACGCGCTGATCGACGTGAGCGGGATGTTGAAGATCTCGTGGGGCGTCGGGCCTCCGAGGCTCTTGCCCTTGTAGGAGAGGTAGGTGCCGATCAGCGCCCCGAAGAACATGCAGTCGGAGCCGAGGAACGCCCACATCCCCATCTTGCGATGGTCGATGCCCGTGATCCCCATGTTGGGATCATGGGCGGCGTGCGTCGCGACGTGGTCGGCCACGGCCGGCCCTCCTAGTGTCCGTGCCCGGCGGCCGGGCGGTGGTATTCCAGCGCGAACCTGTACATGCAGGTGAGCGTCAGCAGTCCTCCCAGGACGACCTGGTAGATGCTGATCAGCGCCCCGGAGACCATGAATACCAGCGCCGCGGCCAGCAGGATGGGCCAGTAGGACGGCGGCGGCATGTGAATGCTCGCCAGATCGGCCTTCGTCACCGGCGCCGGGCGCCCGGAGGGCTTGCCGCCGTGCCCGTCGCCGTGCTTCTGCAGCCAGAAATCATCCCGGCCGTGGACGGTGGGGATGCGGGCGAAGTTGTACACCGGGGGCGGCGAGGGAATAGACCATTCCAGCGTCCGGCCGTCCCAGGGATCGTCGCCCGCGGCCGGTCCGGATCGCATCGTCTTGGCCACGTTGACGATGAAGAACACGATCGACACGGCGATGATGAATGAGCCGATTGTGGACACCATGTTCCAGAAGTTCCACCCGAGGTCTGGAGCATACGTGTAGATCCGCCGCGGCATCCCGATGAGCCCGAGGAAGTGCTGAGGGAAGAACGTCATGTTGAAGCCGAGCAGCATCAGCCAGAAATGCCACTGGCCGAGCCGCTCGTCCAGCAGGCGGCCGGAGATCTTGGGCCACCAGTAGTAGATGCCCGAGAAGAGCCCGAAGATGGAGCCGCCGAAGAGCACGTAGTGGAAGTGCGCCACCACGAAGTAGGTGTCCGTCTGCTGAAGATCCACGGGCGGGGAGGCGTGCATGACGCCGCTGAGCCCGCCCATGGTAAACATGGCGATGAAGCCCAAGGACATGTAGAGCGCCGTGGTGAACCGGATGCGTCCGCCCCAGAGCGTCGAGATCCAGTTGAGGATCTTCACTCCCGTGGGCACGGCGATCAGCATGGTGGAGATGGAAAAGGCCGAGTCCGCCACCGGGCCCAGACCCACCGAGAACATGTGGTGGCTCCACACTCCGAAACCGAGGAAGCCGATCATGATCCCGGAGTAGATCACCACCGGCGCGCCGAAGAGCGGCTTGCGCGCGAAGGTGGGAAGCACCTCGGAGACGATGCCCATGGCGGGCAGGATCAGGATATAGACCTCGGGGTGGCCGAAGATCCAGAACAGGTGCTGCCAGAGCAGCGGATCGCCGCCGGCCGCCGGCGAGTAGAAGAGCGTGCCGAAGAAGCGGTCGAACATCAGAAGGATCAGCCCCACGGTGATGGCCGGGAAGGCCAGCACGAGCAGGAACTGGGTCACGAAGCTCATCCAGACGAACAGTGGCATCCGCATCAGTGTCATGCCGGGGGCGCGCATGTTGATGATGGTCACGATGAAGTTGAACCCGGCCAGCATCGAGGAGATTCCCAGGATCTGCAGGCCCAGCAACCAGAAGTCGATGGTGTGGGTGGGAGAGAACTGGGCGGAGGTGAGGTTGGCGTAGCCGAACCACCCACCGTCCGGCGCCATGCCCACCAGCCAGCTGAAGTTGAGGAACAGCGCGCCCGAGAGGAAGACCCAATACGAGAGCGCGTTCAGCCTCGGGAAGGCCACGTCCCGCGCTCCGATCAGCAGCGGGAGCATGAAGTTGAAGAAGGCGGCGCTGAGCGGCATGACCGCCAGGAAGATCATGGTCGTGCCGTGCATCGTGAACAGCTCGTTGAACCGCTCCGGGCCCACCAGGGTACTGTCGGGGCGGGCCAGCTGCAGACGCATGATCAGCGCTTCGATGCCGCCCACCAGGAAGAAGACGAACGCGCTGGTGCCGTACAGGATCCCGATCCGCTTGTGGTCGACGGTCGTGATCCACGACCAGAGCACGCTCTGTGTCGTCGTGGCCTGCTCGCCGGGCATGAACGCTGCGTGAGTCGCCATGGGGACCTCTTATTTCAGGCTCAAGAGATAGGCGGCGAGCGCCTTGCCCTGCTCGCCTGACATTCCCAGGTCTGGCATGCGCGAGCCGGGCTTCATGTGCTCGGGCTTCTCGACCCACTTGGCCACGTTCTCCGGGGTGACGGCCATGATGCCGCCGGCGAAGATCTTCCGGCTCCCAAAGTGTGTGAGATCCGGGCCGATCTGGCCCGCCGAGACGCCCTTGATCGTGTGGCAGCCGACGCAGGCCGACGAGGAGAAGACCTGCTTGCCCTGCTGGGCTAGCGGGTCGGTCGGCTCCGCGGCCGGCGCCTGCTGGGCTTTCACCCATTTCTCCCACGCGCTCTTCTCCTGGACGATGACGCGGAAGCGCATGTTGGCGTGCGAGGTGCCGCAGAACTCGGCACACTGCCCGGGGTATTCGCCGGGCGCATCGGGCGTCAGCACGATCCGGTTCACCCGGTGAGGCACGACATCGCGTTTTCCGCCGAGCTGAGGAATCCAGAAGGAATGAATCACGTCCGGCGCGTGCAGGTGGAAGGCGACGGTCTCGCCCACGGGCAGGTGGAGCTCATTGGCCGTGGCGATCCCGAGCGAGGGGTACTTGAATTCCCACCACCACTGCTTGCCCGCCACGTCCACGCGCAGCGCCGTCGCCGCCGGCGCCTCCTGGGTCTTGAAGATCACGCGAATGGTGGGGATGACGATGATGAGGAGCACCACGGCGAAGGCCACCGTCCAGCCAACCTCCAGCACCGTGTGGCCGTGCACCTGCTTCGGCATGGGAGCGCCCGGCCGCTCGCGGAAGCGCCAGCAGCAGTAGACCAGCGCTACCTCCACGGCGATGAAGATCACCAGCGTGGTCCACGAGATCAGCATGAACAGGTCGTCGATGACCCTCCCGAAGTCCGAGCGCGGCCGCACGGTGGTCATCGGGCTGTCCCAGAGACTCCATCCGCAGGAAGTCGCGAGCAGCAGGACTCCCGCGAGCAGCAGGAGCGTCCGGACTCGTGAAGCGGTGATCAGGCGCGGTGTCATGGTCGGTCTCGTCAGATCCGTTAGCGTGGCGGAGCCAGGGGTGCGGTTGCGGCCGGCTCGCTTTGGGAGATCGCCGACGCGATGGCGGGCCGATCCACGTCAAAGGCGGCCAGCCAACTGCGGGCGGCGAGGAACAGCACGACGATCACCGGGATGGCGGTCCACAGCAGGTCGGTCCGCCGCCGCGCGCGGCCGGCCGTGGCCCGGCGCGACCGCAGCACAAAGACGAGCGAGTTCGCCTGGAAGGCCAGGAACAAGGTCAGCACGGCGGCCAGCAGCAGGTGCGTTATCGTCGGCACGACATCCTCATTAGAAGTAATGGGCTGGGCTTCGGGCGGAGTGTACTTTATTGATGCAAAAAAGCCAAGTGGAATAGTTCACATGCGTCACTCGGGGCGATCGAGGGCGCGGGCGCCGGGGCCGCGTCGCCTCCCTCAACCACGAAAAGCAGGCAACGGGTTTCGGGAGGCATCCCCGGCCCCGCCACCCGCACCGCGAGCGGCGCTGTTCAGGTGACTAGAACGACCACTCGGAGAAGATTTTCTGCTTGAGGCGGGCGATCTCCTCGATCCGCGGCGTCACGTCGCCGCTGGCCGCCAGATCCAGCAGGGTCTCGTTCAGCCGCAGCAGGCGTCGCGCGATGATGACCGCGATTCCCAGCGCCAAGCGGTGCGCGGCCATGTCGCCGGACTCGATGCGGCGGTGGAACTGTTCCTTCGGCAGGAAGCGCAGCTCGCAGTGCGACAGCGCCCGCGCCGTGGCCGTATGCGGGCCGTCCATGACCAGCGAGATCTCGCCGAGCAGCGAGGGCGCCTTGATGATCCCCACCGCCTGAGGGCTGCCGTCGCGCCGCTGCTGAACGATCTCCACCTGGCCCGCCACGAAGAAGAAGAGGCCCTTGCCGGGCTCGCCCTCGCGGAAGAGGTTCTCGCCGGCCGCGATACCCACCGGCTCCGTCAATGCCAGCAGGGCACCGGCCTGCACCCGGCTCAGGGTGGGGCAGAGCGTGGTGCAGATGACCTCGAGGAAGTCCTCGCTCATCTGGCGGATCCTCCCGCCAGATCCAACAGCGTGTGGAGCAGCACGTTCGCGCCGCGCTCGATTGCCTTCCAGTCGCTCATTTCGTCCGGCCGATGGCTGCGGCCGCCACGCGAGGGGATGAAGAGCATGCCGGCCTCGGTTACCGCGGCCAGGTTCTGGGCGTCGTGCCCGGCGCCGGAGGGCATGCGCTTGAACGCGAGCCCGAGCCGGCCGCACGCCCTTTCCACCGCGCTCATGACGCGAGGAGCGCAGCGAGCGGGCGCAGTACGCGAGAGGGCCTCGCGGATGACGCGCAGCCCGCGACGGCGCGCCACGGCTCGAGCCAAAGCCACGCAGTCGCGGTCGAGCCGCGCCAGGATCTTCGGGTCGAGCTCGCGCATCTCCTGCAGCAGCACCGCCCGGGCCGGCACGATGTTCGAGACGCCCGGAGCCAGCTCGATCCGGCCGAAATTCGTCACGCTCCGCCCGCTGCCTTTCTTGACGATATGCTCGCGCGCCTTGAGCGCGTACTCGGCCGCCGCCAGGAAGGCGTCCTTTCGCCAGGCCATGGGCGTGGTGCCGGCATGGTCGGGCTCGCCCACGAAGGTCAGCCGGTTTCGGCGAATCCCGACGATACCCTCGACGAGGCCGATGGGAATACGCGCCGCCTCAAGATGCGGGCCCTGCTCGATGTGCAGCTCGACATAGGCCGAGAGCTCGCGCGGGTCGCAGCGGGCCTGGGGCGCCTCCAGGGCATTGAAGCCGGCGCGGGCCATGGCGTCCACGAGCCGCTCGCCATCGGCCGCCGCCAGCGTCGGGATGACTCCGGGGTCCATCCGTCCCGTGAAGCAGCGCGATCCGAACAGGCTGCCGTAGCGCCCTTCCTCGTCACTCCACGCTGCGACCGCAACCGGTAGCCGCGTCGCGACGGCCGCTTCGTGCATGGTCTGCAGGCACTCGAGGCCGGCCAGGACCCCGAGGGCGCCGTCCAGCGGGCCGCCCTGAGGCACGGTATCGATATGCGAGCCCGTCATGACGGTGGGCCCGTGGCCGCCCAATCTCCCGAATGTATTGCCCGCAGGATCCACGCGCGTCTCGAGCCCGGCCTCCTTCATCCTATCGAGCAGCCAGGCGCGGGCCTTCTCGTGAGCGGGACTCCAGCAGGACCGGCTGATGCCCTGGCCGCCGGGGTCGCGGCCGAAGCGGGAGAGGGTTTCGATGCGCTCGCGCAGGCGCGGCAGCGAAATAGCGGGACGCATGGCGCCCGGCAAGTATAACCTAGGCCAGTTGCGGGGTTGGGGGCCTGGTGGGAACGACCTTGACACCCCCTCACGGGCCCCCGTATGATGCGAATGAATAACCGTTCAGTCGGCCCGTCCAGGGCCGTCTCACCCCGACAAGTTGCGGAGGGCGTATGGATTTCACTTTGACCCCAGAGCAGGCATCCTTCCGGGATGAAGTCCGCCTCTGGCTCAAGAAGAACCTGCCAAAAGGCTGGGTGGAGCGGCTCCGGGAGGGCTCAGACGTGCCGCGTCCCGAGGCCTACGAATTCCTCCGCGACTGGCAGCGGAAGATGTACGAAGCGGGCTTCGTGGGCCTGACCTGGCCCAAGGAGTACGGCGGCCGCGGGCTCACCTTCATGGAAGAGCTCATCCTCGCCGAGGAAATGGCGGTCCAGAAGGCGCCGCCCGTGCTCAATATTCTGGCCATCGGCATGGCGGGCCCCACGATCATCGCCTACGGCACCGAGGAGCAGAAGAGGCGGTACCCGGCCAAGATGCTCTCGTGCGAGGAGATCTGGTGCCAGGGCTACTCGGAGCCGAACGCGGGCTCGGACCTGGCATCGCTTCAGACGCGAGCGGTCAAGGACGGTGACTATTACGTGATCAATGGCCAGAAGGTCTGGACCTCGCTCGCCCACGTATCCGACTGGATGATGCTGCTGGCGCGGACCGATCCCAATGCCCCCAAGCACAAGGGCATCACCTATTTCCTGCTCGATATGAAGTTGCCAGGCATCACGGTGAAGCCGCTCAAGCAAATCACCGGCGACCCCGAGTTCAACGAGGTCTATTTCGACAATGTCCGCGTTCACGAGTCCCACATCCTGGGGGGCCTCAACAACGGCTGGACCGTCGGCCTGGCCACGCTCATGTACGAGCGACTGGCGCTTGGGTTCGGGCTGCAGGTGCGGCTGCGGATCGCGCTCGACGGGCTCGTCGAGCTGTCTCGGAAGACGAAAAAGAACGGCGCGCCGGCGAGCAAGGACCCGGTGCTGAGGCAAAAGCTGGCCCAGCTCTGGATCGACACCGAAGTCTTCAAGTACACGGGCGCGCGGGCCATCACGCGGCTGCTCAAGGGCGAGCTGCCCGGGCCCGAGGCCTCCAGCGGCAAGATGATGTGGGTGGAGGGCCACCAGCGGCTGCAGGAGCTTGCCATGGAGATCGAGGGGCCCTACTCCCAGCTCATGCGAGGCAGCCGGTGGGCGATGGCTGACGGCCTCTGGCAGCACACCTTCCTCCGCTCCCGCGCCAATTCCATCGAGGGCGGCACCACGGAGATCCAGAAGAACATCATCGGCGAGCGCGTGCTCGGCCTTCCGAAAGGTTAATCCATGAACTTTGGCTTCAACGAAGAGCAGGAGCTCCTGCGCAGCACCGCCCGCAAATTTTTCGAGAACGAGTGCGCCTCGCAGGTCGTCCGAACGCTCATGGAGACGCCGGAGGGAGTGACGCCGGCGCTGTGGAGCAAGCTGGCCGAGCAGGGCTGGCTCGGGCTGACGTACCCCGAGGCGTATGACGGCATGGGCCTCGGTCTGGTGGACCTGGTCGTCCTGATGGAGGAAATGGGCCGGGCCGTGGTGCCCGGGCCGTACTTCTCCGCCGTCCTGCTGGGCGGCGGCATCATTCTCGAGGCCGGCAGCGAGGCGCAGAAAAAGGAATGGCTGCCGAAGATCGCCGGCGGGCAGGCGCGCGTGGCGCTCGCGTGGATGGAGCCCAGCGCGGACCTCGGGCCCGACGGCATCACGCTCGCCGCGGTCGAGAAGGGCGGCGCGTACACCCTCTCCGGCACCAAGCTCTTCGTCCACGACGCCCACACCGCCGACGCCATCGTGGTGGCGGCGCGGACCGGCAAGGCGGGCGCGGATGGGATCTCCCTCTTCCTCGTGCCCAAGGCCGCCAAGGGGCTGACCGTCACGCTGCTGCCGACGATGGACCAGACGCGCAAGCTCTGCGAGGTAACGCTGAAAGACGTGAGCCTTGGGGCGGACGCCCGGCTCGGCGAGATCGGCGGCGGCTGGACGGCGCTCGCCCGCGTGCTCGACCGCGCGACGGTGGCCCTCTGCGCCGAGATGTGCGGCGGCGCCCAGAAGGTTCTGGACATGACCGTCGAGTACGCGAAGATCCGCCAGGCGTTCGGCCGCCCGATCGGCTCGTACCAGGGCGTCAAGCACAAGGCGGCGGACATGCTGGTGGACGTCGAGAACAGCAAGTCCATCACCTACTACGCCGCCTGGGCGATGGACGAAGGTGTGCCCGAGGGGCCGCTGGCCGTCAGCATGGCGAAGGCGTATGTCTCCGATGCCTACCGGCGCGTCTCCGCCAACGGCATCCAGCTCCACGGCGGGATCGGCTTCACGTGGGAGCATGACCTCCATCTCTACTTCAAGCGCGCGAAGGGGTCGGAGTTCACCTTCGGGGATGCGACATTCCATCGCGAGCGAGTTGCCCAGCTCGTGAACTTGTAGCATTCTCGAAGCGATGATCGGCCGGGTCCGTCAACGGGTCGGCAAGTGGATCCATCGCGATGCCGAAGAGGCGTCGCCCAACCCCCTGCTGTTCGCCGACCACGAAGAGATCCAGGACATCGCGCGTCAGATGGCGCGGACCAAGGTCGAGCTGGACCGGTCCGTGCTGACTCTGCGCAGCTGGGCCCGCGACTTTGGCCGCCGGCTCGCCGAATCACGCGGCGGCATGCCTCGCGCCGACGAGCTGCGCGCGCTGGGCGAGACCGTGGGCGGGCTCGCCCACAACTTCAACAACTCCCTGGCCGCCATCCTCGCCTACACGGAGCTCATGTTGAAGGAAGCCCAGGCGGAGACGGCCCGGCGGCGGCTGTCCCAGATCCGCGACGTGGCCCTCGAAGCCTCCACGACCGTCCGACGGCTGCAGGAATTCATCTCGCACCAGCCCCAGACGGCCTTCGGTCCTGTCGGGCTGCCTTCCGTCATCGCGGAGGCGCTGGAAATGACCGCGCCGCGCTGGCGCGACGAGGCCCAGCGCCGCGGCGTCGTCATCACCGTCACTCAGGACATGGAAGCCCTGCCGCCCGTCGAGTGCAATGCCTTCGAGCTGCGGGACGCGCTGGTGCGCCTGATCCAGAACGCCGTGGACGCCATGCCCCAGGGCGGCACGCTGGGCGTCCGGGCGGCCAGCGAGGAGTCCGGCTGGATCGTGGTCGAGGTGCGGGACACCGGCGTCGGGATGCCGCCGGATGTGCGGCAGCGCATCGCCGAGCGGGCGCTCACGCTCTCGCCCGGCCAGGAGCCCGGACACGGGCTGGATCAGGTCTCCGACATCGTGGAGCGCCACGGCGGCACCCTCACCATTGAAAGCGAGCGCGGCAAGGGGACGACGGTCCGGATCCGGCTGCACGCCAGCCGCTTCCAGATCATTCCGCCGTCGGAGAGCGCCGTCGAGCGGAACATCTCCCCCGAGCAGGCGGCGCGAGTGCTCCTCGTGGACGACGACCCGCGGCTGATCACGGTGCTGTCCGACATGATGCGGGACGAGGGC
>JBKPCB010000059.1:0-19951 GCA_046727155.1 Candidatus Methylomirabilota bacterium
CGGCGCGGCCTTGGAGCGTGGGACCATCACGCAGCCACTATACTCCAGCGTGTTATCATTCCGCCACATGAGTCTCGCGCCAATTCTCGGCATTCCCAAGGCCGTCGTCGGCATGGTGCATCTTCGCGCGCTGCCCGGCAGTCCCCGCTGGGCCGGACGCATGGATGAGGTGATCCACGCCGCTCTCCACGACGCCCACGCGCTGGCCGACGGCGGCGCCGACGCGCTGCTGGTCGAAAACTACGGCGACGTGCCCTTCGCCGCGGGCCGCGTGGACGCCGGTACCGTCGCGGCCATGGCCGTCGTGATCGCCGAGCTCCGAAAAGCCGTGCCGCTGCCGATCGGTGTCAACGTGCTCAAGACCGACGCGCTGTCGGCGCTGGCCGTGGCCGCGGCGACGGGCGCGCGCTTCATCCGCGTCAACGTGCACGTGGGCGCCGTCGTCGCCGACCAGGGGCTGCTCCAGTCGAACGCCCACGACACGCTCCGCTACCTTCGCCTGCTCGGCGCCGACGTCAAGATTCTCGCCGATGTGCAGGCCAAGCACGGCGTGCCGCTCGCTCCAGTACCCGTCGAGCAGGAGGCGCGCGACTGCGTCTCTCGCGGCCTGGCCGACGGGCTCGTGGTCTCGGGGGCGGCGACGGGCGAGCCCACGCCGATGGGCGACATCAAGCGTGTGCGCGGTGCCGTGGCCGACGTGCCGCTGCTGGTGGGAAGCGGCGTCACCGCCGAGACGGTGTCCGAGCTGCTGTCGGTGGCGGACGGCGTTATCGTCGGCACCGCCGTCAAGCGCGACGGCCGCCTGGCCAATCCGGTGGATCCGGAGCGCGTTCGGCGTCTCGTCCAGGCTGCGCGCGTGGCGCGCGGCTGATGCGCGAGCCGCTCGCCCCCGTCCTCTTCTCCCTTCTCCTTCTCTCGGCCGGCTGCGCGACGATTCCCGAGCCCGCGCCGCCGCCGGCGGCCTCGACCTTGGCCGTGGCCGATCTCCTCCTGGTCGGCTTTCGCGGGACCCAGGTCGAGGGCAATGACGAGATCCGCTCCCTCGTATGCGACGTCAAGGTGGGCGGCGTGATCCTCTTCGAGCGCGACGCCGCCACCGGGACGCCGCGCAATGTCGTGAGCCCCGAGCAGGTGGGCCGGCTGACGAGGGATCTGCAGGCGCTCGCGCTCCAGTGCGCGGGCCGGCCGCTGTTGATCGCCGCCGACAATGAAGGCGGCGCGGTGATGCGACTGTCCGCTCGGCTCGGCTATCTCCCCTCACCCTCTGCGCGGGAGCTCGGAGCCGCGGGGGACCTCGCGCTGACCGAGCTCGAGGCGCGGCGCATGGGTGGCACCCTGCGCGAGGCCGGGATCAACTGGAATCTGGCGCCCGTCGTGGACGTCGCCGTGAACCCCGCCAACCCGGTGATCGTCGCGCCCGGCCGCGCCTATTCCACCGACGCCGGCCGGGTCACGGCCCAGGCGCGCGCCTTCATCACCGGCATGCACGCGGCCGGCATTCTCACCGCGCTCAAGCACTTTCCCGGGCATGGCTCGAGCCGCGCCGACTCGCACGCGGGATTCACCGATGTCACGGATACGGCCGACGCTGCGGTCGAGCTCGCCCCGTACCGCGCCCTCATCGCCGAGGGCCTGGCAGACAGCGTGATGACGGCTCATGTCTTCAACCGCCGGCTGGATCCGTGGGACCCCGCCACGCTGTCGCGCTTCACGGTAAGCCGGATCCTGCGCGGCTGGCTCGGGTATCGCGGCGTCGTCGTCTCCGACGACCTGCTCATGGGCGCCATCATCCAGAACTACGGCCTCGAGGAGGCGGCGGTGCTGGCGCTCGCAGGAGGCGTGGACGTACTGCTGGTCTCCCACAATACGGGGCGGGTCGAGGATCGCGCGGCCCAGCGCGTGGTGACGGCCGTGGAGCGCGCGATGAGCGAAGGGAAGCTCTCGCGCGCGCGCGTCGCGGACGCCCTCGCCCACGTCGATGCTCTCCGGCGGAGAATTGGGGTCAGGTCTTGAAATACGACATTTTGTGCCGCAAATGGTCAGGGGCGCACAGTGAGCACTGACGAAAAACGACCTTCAATGTTGCAATTCAAGACCTGACCCCAACTAGGCGCCGCGGAGATTTTTCAGGAATCGCTCCACGTCGGCGCGGTCGGGCAGCGCATCCTGGGCGCCGCGCCGGATGCAGGTCAGCGCGCCGGCGGCGCTGGCCAGCGGGATCGCCTGCTCCAAGCTGCCCCCTGCCGCCAATCCCACCGCGAGCGCCCCGTTGAAGGCATCGCCGGCCGCCGTCGTATCCACCGCGGTGACCGGAAAGGCGGGAAAGTGACTGATGGTATCGCCGTCGCAGACCAATGCCCCCTCCTCGCCAAGCGTGACGATCACCACGGCGGAGCCGCGGGCCGTCATGCGTCCCGCCGCCTCTCGGGCGGACGCCAGGTCGCGCACCTCGATTCCGGTCAGCGCGCCGAGCTCGCTCGCATTGGGCGTGAGATAGGAGACGTAGCGCCACACGTCCTCCGGCAGGGGCCGGTAGGGCGCCGGGTTGAGAATGGTCGGCGCCCCGTGCCGCCGGGCGGCCACGAGCGCCCAGAGCACCACGGCGAGCGGCACCTCCAGCTGGCAGAGCACCACGTCGGCCCACTGGATGGCTGCCTCGTGCTGCTTCGCCAGCTCGACGGTGAGCTTGTGATTGGCCCCGGGCGCGACGCCGATCTGGTTGCGGCACTCGGCATCCACCAGGATCAGCGCCGTCCCGGTGGGCGCATCGGCGGTCCGCTGCACGCCCTCGACATCGATCCCGCGCGCGAAGAGAGCTTCCCGGATCTGGGTGCCTGGCCGATCCTCGCCCACGCATCCGATCATCCGCACGTCGGCTCCCAGCCGGCGTGCCGCGACGGCCTGGTTGGCGCCCTTGCCCCCATGGTTGATCATCAGCATGCCGCCGGACACCGTCTCGCCGGCGCCCGGCAGCCGCGGCAGGGCCACGGTGTAGTCGATATTGGCCGAGCCGATCACGCAGACGCGGGGCACAATCGCTCCAGGAAGAGATCGAGGAACCGCGGCGCGTCCACGGCCATGGCGACCCGGCAGTTCGGCGCGCGCTTGAGACGGCCAAGGACAGGACGGCGATCGGCCAGCGACAGCCCGCGCGCCACCCGGCCCTCGCATTCGATCTCCACGCGCAGATCTTCGAAGCCCACCAGCGACGGATCGAGGGCGACCCCTACCGCCAGCGGATCGTGCATCACGATCCCTCCATCGCCTCGCTCGGAGCCGAAGGCGAAGCCGTGGAGCGTGAAGTCGGCGAGGAAGCGGGCGATGCGGCCCGGGCATCGACCGATCCGCTCGCTGAGCGTGTCCTGCGGCAGAACGACCTGCCGGGTGACGTCGAGCGGCACCAGCTCGAGCGGCAGCCCGGCCTCGAAGACGGCCGCCGCGGCCTCCGGGTCCACGAAGAAGTTGAACTCGGCGGCCGGCGTGACATTGCCCGGCGCCGCCACCGCGCCGCCCATGACCACGATGCGCCCGGCGCGCCCGAGCCGCCGGACGTCCCGCTCGATGGCCAGGGCAAGGTTCGTCAGCGGGCCCAGGGCCACCACGGTCAGGTCGGCACCGAACCGGTCCACCGTCTCCAGAATCAAATCGACACCCGCGCGCATCTCAAGAGGTAGTAACGGCTCTGGATAACGGAGCCGACCGTCGGGCTCGACGAATCGGTCCAGGTTGCCGAGCCCGTCTTCGCCGTGCACGTGCCCGGCCGTAACGAGGGCGCGCTTGAGCGGAGCCTCGGCGCCCCGGCCAAGACGCGGCATGACCGGGGGTCGGGCGACCTCGAGGATGCGGGCGAGATTGGCGGTGGCGCGATCCACGCCGACATTGCCGGCCACGGTGGTGATGGCCTCGATCGACACGTCGGGCGAGGAGAGCGCGAGCAGGATCGCCAGCGCGTCGTCGATGCCGGGATCGGTGTCGATCAGCAGCCGCAGCGTCATGGGTATTTGACAGGGCCGTGAGGCCCCCCGTATCATACGCGCGGATTCATTACACTGGGGACTCAAAGGAGGATCGGATGAAGATCCGGATCACGTACTGCGGCGAGTGAAACTATCTTCCCCAGGCCTCCAGTTTGCAGGCCGCCATCAAGACCAAGTACGGCATCACCGCCGACCTCACGGAAGGCGCCGGCGGGATCTTCACCGTCGACATCGACGGCAAGAAGGTCTACGACAACCAGGTGACGTTCCGCTTCCCCGAGCACGAAGAGATCTTCGCCGAGATCGACAAGCTCAAGACGTAGCGGCCTCCCGTTCCAGCGAGTCCCGGAACGCCGGGTGGGCGATGCGGAACAGCTCCCGCCGCCTGCCGGCATCGCTCTTCCCCTTCAGCGCCGCCACCCCGTACTCGGTCACCACGTAGTCGGCGAGGAACCGCGGCGTCGTCACCCGCGCGCCGGCGGGCAGCCGTCTCACGATCCGGGAGAGCGCGCCGCCCTTGCCGCTCGCGGGCAGCGCGATGATGGACCGGCCGCCGGCCGCCCGGCTGACGCCCAGCACGAAGTCGAACTGCCCCCCGATGCCCGCCAGCTGGCGACCCTCCACGCTCTCGGCATTGACCTGCCCCAGCAGATCGACCTCGAGGGCCGAGTTCACCGAGACGAAGTCGCCGAGCGTGCCCACGACCTGCGGATCGTGGACGAGGTCGGACGGCTCCATGTTGATCAGCGGATTCTCGTGGCTCCAGGCGAAGAGCCGCGCGGTGCCCATGATCTCGCCGACGTCCATCCGTCCCCGGTGCAGGCGCTTGCGCGCATTGGTGATGACCCCCGTCTCGATCAGCGGCAGCATGTGGTCGACCAGGAGCGAGTGCACGCCCAGATCCTTTTTGTCGCCGAGCGCCTCCATCACGGCCTGCGGAATGGCGCCGATGCCGATCTGGATCGTCGCGCCGTCGGGGACCAGCCCGGCCACATGCGCGGCGATCCGACGCTCCACCTCGCCCACGGCGGTGGGCGGATACTCCACGAGCGGCTCGTCCACCTCGACCCAGGCGTCCACCTGGGAGCGGTGGAGAAAGGCATTGCCCAGCGTGCGCGGCATTCGGGGGTTGACCTGGGCGATGACGAGCGGCGCGCGGCGCGCCGCCGGCAGCGAGTAGCTCACCGATACGCCGAGCGAGAGGTAGCCCGCGCGATCCGGCGGCGCGGCGTGCACGATCACGGCGTCCGGCGCCCACGGCCCGCCCGCGGCGAAGAGGCTCACCGCGTCGAAATACCGGGCCGGAACGTACTCCGCGTCGCCGCGCGCCTCGGCCGCGCCGAGCCGCGCCGACATGTGCCATGTGACGAACCGCAGCTTGCCGGCGTAGGCCGAGGCGCCGAACGGATAGTCGTCGAGGCGGAGGCCGCCCATGAGCGTCAGGGGCGCCACGCGCTCCGCCTGGCGCATGATCTCCCTCACGAGCGCCCTCGGGTCGCCGCAGCCCGGAGGCAGCAGCACCTTCATCCCGGAGCGGAGACGGCCGATCGCGTCCGCCGCCGTCGTCTTCTCGAATCGGCGCGCCATGGAGTCCGAGTAGTATAATCGCGCGCGAATGGCGCAGACAATGCTCTCGGGCAAAGTGGCGCTCGTCACGGGCGGCGGGCGCGGCATCGGGCGCGCCGTGGCCCTGGCCCTCGGGCGGGCCGGCGCCGCCGTGGCCCTTACCGCGCGCACTCGCGCCCAGCTCGACGCCGTCGCCGCCGAGCTGAAGGACGCGGGCGCCGCGGGGATCGTCATCTGCGAGATGGACGTGGCCGATCCCGGCGCGCTCGCGGTCGGGCTCGAGCGCATCCGCGCCGCCCTCCCCCGCATCGACATCCTCGTCAACAATGCCGGGATCGCCGAGTCGGCCTCCATCGCGCGCACCGATCCCACGCTCTGGGAGCGTCACCTCGCGGTGAACGCCACCGCGCCATTCCTGCTGAGCCGCGCGCTGCTGCCCGGCATGGTCGAGCGGCGCTGGGGGCGCATCATTAATATGGCCTCCCTGGCCGGCCTGGGTGGGGCGCCCTATATCGCCGCCTATGCGGCCTCCAAGCACGCCCTGGTCGGCCTGACGCGCGCGCTCGCCGCCGAGACGGCAGGTACCGGCGTGACGGTCAACGCGATCTGTCCGGGCTATGTCGCCACCGACATGGTCTGGAGCGGCGCGCGACGGATCAGCGAGAAGACGGGCAAGCCCTTCGAGGCGGCCGTCCAGGCCATGGCCGACTTCAATGCCTCGGGGAAGCTCATCGATCCTGGCGACGTCGCGGCCGCCGTCCTCGAGCTGGCCGGTGATGGCGCCGCCGGGCGCACCGGCGAGACGCTGGTGCTCGGCTGATGAAGATCAACGTCCTTGGCGGCGGTCCGGCGGGACTGTACTTCGCGATCCTGCTCAAGAAACGCGACCCCTCCCACCGCATCACCATCGTCGAGCGCGACGGGCCCAACGACACCTTCGGCTGGGGCATCGTGTTCTCGGAGCGCACGCTCAGCTTCCTCAAAGAGCACGACGCCCCTACCTACGCGGCCATCACGGCGGCCTCCCAGACGTGGGACAACGTGGACGTGATCCACAAGGGCGAGAAGATCTCCGTCAACGGCAATGGCTTCTCGGGCATCGGGCGGCTGGCGTTCCTTCACCTCCTGCACCGCCGGGCGCAAGAGCTCGGCGCGGAGATCCGCTTCAACACGCCCGTCGAGGACATCAGCCAGCTGGCCGACTGCGACCTGCTGCTCGGAGCCGACGGCGCCAACAGCCTTGTGCGGCGCACCTACACGGAGTTCTTCCAGCCCACGGTGGACATCCGCCAGAACCGCTACATCTGGCTCGGCACGCCCCAGCTCTTCCACGGGCTGGTCATGATCTTCCGCGTGAACGAGGCGGGGCTGTTCATCGCGCACGCCTACAAGTTCGCCCCGGACCGCAGCACCTTCATCGTCGAGTGCAGCCCCGAGGCCTGGCTGCGCGCGGGGCTCGATCGGATGGGCGCCGAGGAGACCTGCGCCTATCTGGCCGGTGTCTTCGCCGACGATCTCCAGGGCCGGCCGCTCTTGTCCAATAACTTCGTCAAGTGGCTGAACTTCCCGCTCATCAAGAACAAGCGCTGGCGCCACGGCCACGTGGCGCTGGCCGGCGACGCCGCGCATACCGCGCACTTCTCCATCGGCTCGGGCACCAAGCTGGCGCTCGAGGACGCTATCGCGCTGGCGCGGGCGGTGGCGGAGCAGCCCACCGTCGGGGCGGCGCTCGAGCAGTACGAGCGGAGGCGCAAGCCCGTGGTCGACCGCTTCCAGGAGGCCGCGTACCGCAGCCTCAAATGGCTGGAAGACGTGGAGGCCCATCTCGCCCTCGGACCGGTGCCCTTCGCCTATCGCCACATGATGCGCAGCAAGCGCGTGGGCTACGCGGCGCTCAAGCAGCGGGCGCCCGACTTCATCGAGCGCTACGACGCCTGGCGCGCGCAGCAGCCCCCGGCCGGTCCCATTCCCGCCGAGTTCCTCGATCTCTTCGAGAAGACGACCTTCGCCCACCTGGCCACCCTGATGCCCGACGGCACCCCGCAGGTCACGCCGGTATGGGTGGACTACGACGGCCGGCACATCCTCGTCAATTCGGCCGCCGGCAGGCAGAAGGATCTCAATATGGAAAAGCGCCGTCACGTGGCCATCGAGATCCCGGACCCCGACAATCCCAACCGCTACGTCGCGGTGCGCGGCTCCGTGGTGGAGATCACCGAGGAGGGGGCCGACGCCCATCTGGATCGCCTGGCGCGGCGCTATCTCGGCCGCGACAAATACCCGGAGAGCTATCGCTTCGCCGGGGAGGTGCGCCGCATCTACAAGATCGCGCCCGAGCGCGTGACCTGCTGGGATCCGTTCGGTTAACCGCTCTCAAGGAGGCTTCGCATGCCGAAACTCATGCAGCCCATCAATCCCGCGGCGCTTTCCAAGCCCACCGGCTACTCCCACGCCTGGGAGGTGCAGGGCGGCAAGACGTTGTACATCGCCGGGCAGGTCGCCTTCGATAAGGAAGGCAAGGTCGTGGGCCCGGGCGACGTGGTCACCCAGTTCCGCCAGGTCTGTGAAAATCTCAAGTCCATCATCCTCTCCCGCGGCGGCACCATGAACGACATCGTCAAGCTGACCATCTACGTGCTCTCCAAGGCCGCCTACAAGGCCAAGGTCAAGGAGATCGGCGCCGTCTACCGGGAGTACTTCGCGAAGCACTTCCCGGCCATGACTCTCGTGGAGGTCAAGGGCCTCTACGATGACGATCAGGGCTGCGTGATCGAAATCGAGGGCGTCGCGATAGTCAACTGACTGGCTTCAGACTCCGCCGGCCGAGAGGAGTGGTATGGCCATCAATCCCCAGTGGGTGACGACGGCGTTCGGGTTCGAGGGTTACCGGGTGACGGGCAACCGGGGCGTGGTCCGCGGCGTGACCGTGCGCTCGCGCAGCGTGATCGGTACCTTCGGCGCATCGATCCAAACGCTGTTCGGCGGCAATATCACCCTCTACACCCAGCTCTGCGAGCGCGCGCGCCAGGAGGCCTTCGACCTCATGCTCCAGCACGCCGCGGCCATGGGCGCCAATGCGGTGATCGGCGTGCGCTACGACGCCAATGACGTCGCTCAGGGCGTAACCGAGGTGCTGGCCTACGGCACCGCCGTGGTGATCGAGCAGATGCGATAGGGCGGCGGCCGTCGACTATACTTCAATTGCTCGACCCGAGCGCGGAGGTGGCCACATGTCGGATCAGACGACGAATCGGCGCAGCTTCCTGAAAGGAGTGGCCGGCGGCGCGGTAGTCGCCGGGCTGGCCGCGAAGGCCCGTGAAGCCGGGGCCCAAGCCAAGAGCCCGAAGATCAAGCCGGGTCCGCGCGATGTGCTCCTGGTCGTCGATGTCCAGAACGACTTCATTCCGGGCGGCGCGCTGCCGGTCAAAGAAGGCGACCAGATCGTCCAGCTGGTCAACCTCTTGGCCGGGGGCTTTCAGCACGTCATCCTCACCCAGGATTGGCATACGCCGGGGCATATCTCCTTCGCCTCGTCCCATCCGGGCAAGAAGCCCTTCGAGACGATCAAGCTCGGCTATGGCGAGCAGGTGCTGTGGCCGGATCACTGCGTGCAGGGCACGCGCGGCGCCGACTTCCACAAGGACCTGCAGATCCCCCATGCGGAGCTGATCATCCGCAAGGGCTATCGCAAGCAGATGGACTCCTACTCGGCCTTCTTCGAGGCCGACGGGAAGACCTCGACCGGTCTCGCCGGTTATCTGCGCGACCGCGGGCTCAAGCAGGTGTACCTCGTGGGGCTCGCCACGGACTTCTGCGTGGGCTGGTCGGCGCGCGACGCGCGCAAGGTCGGGCTGCCGGCCTGGGTGATCGAGGACGCCTGTCGTGGCATCGACGCCGACGGCTCGCTGGCCAAGGCCTGGGCGGCGATGCAGGCGGCCGGGGTTCACCGCATCCAATCCTCGAGCCTCGACATCTGAGGGGGTCCCCGCCTCACTGCGCATGGTCCAGGGGGCCGGGGCGCCCCCCTCGACCGCGATAAAGCCAGGCAACGGGTCTCGGGGGGCATCCCCGGCTCCCCGGACCCGCGGGCGCTTTCCTAGATGCCCTCTCCTTGTTTAGCCATCATGCGAGAGGCGACTCGACCACGGCCAGCCGCCCTTGCCCCTGAACGTAGTTTACCTGCCGCACGCCCAGCATGCCGCGCAGCTGCTCCGCGGGAACCTTGAGCGGGCCGGGCCCCTCCCCCACGCCGGGCTTGGGCTGCGGGAAGGCCGTGGACATGGCAGTGTGGAAGGTGATATTGCCCTCCACCTTCTGCATGATCTGATGGATGTGGCCGTTCAGCACGGTCACCGAGCCGAAGCGCTTGAGGTAGCCGAGGGCCTGGCTCGCGTCGGCCGTGACCCAACCCCATTTGGGATACACGGCCCAGAGCGGCACGTGGGCGAAGACCACGACGGGCGTGCTGCTGCCGAGCCCGGCCACGTCTTTCTCGAGCCATTCGATCTGCTCCGTCCCGAGACTGCCCAGCCCGCCGGCCTTGTATTGGAGCACGTTGACCAGGCCGACGAAGTGCACGCCCTTGTAGTCGAAGCTCTGCCACCCGGTGTGCGAAGGCCCCACGCCGTAGCGGCCCAGGTATTCCTTGCCGCCGTCCTCGAACACGTCGTTCTCCCCCGGGACGTAAAAGACCTTGCTCGCCTTGGCGCCCTTGAGCGCCTCGGTGACCGTGTCGAAAGCGCCGGCTTTCTGGGCATGGGTGATGTCGCCCGTGTGGATCAGGAAGTCGGGCGCGGGCGTGAGCGCGTTGATGTGCGCGATGGCTTCGCCCATCGTGCCCACCGCCTCCCGGTTGGCCTCGCCACGGAAGCCGATGTGGGTGTCGCTGATCTGGGCGAAGCTGAAGCTCCCGGCCGCCGGCTTCTCCGCTGCTTCGCCGAGCCGCGTGGAAGAAAGCACGCCCCCGGACACGGTCCACACCACCCCCGTGCCGGCCCAGGCCATGCAGTGCAGGAACCCGCGGCGATCCATACCGTCCGGTACGACCTGTCTCGGTTTGTCATCGCTCATGGAGATCTCCTTATGTGGTGGAGGGCCATTACTTCACGATCACCTTGGCCGTCATCAGCGGGTGGAGCGTGCAGAAATACTCGTAGGTGCCGGGCGCGGTGAACGTCTGGCTGTACGTCTCGTCGTTGTCGATGCCCCTCGAGTTGAACTTTTGCGCCGTGGACACCACGGTGTGCACGTCATCGTCCCGGTTGACCCATGTCACGGTGGTGCCCACGGGCACGGTCAGCGTGGCGGGAAGGTACTTGTGGTGCTTGATCTCGACCTGGGGCCCCGCCGCGCTGATCGGGGCCGGAGCTACCCCGAGGAGCGCCGCAGCGAGCACGAGCGCGCCGGCGCGCCACCGCATGGAAAAACCCTGACGTCTCATCGAAGCCCTCCTTTTCCTTCGTCTCTGACCGCTCACCTCCGCCAACGCCCCGGCCCGGGCTTCGTTCCATCGAAGAAAAAGGACAGATCGGACGGAACGATCGGGCCCCTCACGCGTTGCGCTCAGCGAGAGGAGTGGACGGGCCGGGCGGACCCGCGATGGCTCCGGGACGGCCCGAGCGCTACTATGGGGACGGCATGGGGCGCCACGATGAGCGCGAGACGGCTGCGGCGCTGGGGCGCGACGCCCTGGCCTACGCCGACACGCTCTACAGCCTCGCCCGCTACCTCACCGGCAATCCCGCCGATGCCGAGGACCTGGTCCAGGAGACCTACGCCCACGCGCTGCGGGCCGCGAGTCAATTCGTGCCGGGCACCAATCTCAAGGCGTGGCTGTTCCGGATCCTCCGGAATACGTTCATCAGCCTCTACCGGCATCAGCGCCTCAACCCGACGGTGGGCGGTCTGGACACAGTCGACCCCGTCGCCCAGGGCCCGGCGCAGGAGCACCTCCTCCTGGACGATGTCGAGATGGACAGGCTGCGGAAGATCGTCGGAGACGAGATCGAGCAGGCGCTGATGAGCCTGTCCGAGGACGCCCGGACCGTGATCCTGCTCGATCTCGAGGGACTGACCGAAGTCGAAGTGGCCGAGGTGATCGGCTGCGCGGTGGGCACGGTGAAGTCGCGTCTGGCCCGCGCGCGGGCGGCGCTGCGGCTGAAGCTCAAGGATTACGCGAGGTGAGCGTGCAGATGAACTGCGACGACGTCCGACCGGAACTGCTCGACTATCAGCGCGGGCGGCTGCCCGCCGACGCCGAGGCGCGCGTTCGCACCCACCTCGAGGGCTGCGCCGCCTGCGCCCGGACCGAAGCCGCCGAGCGGACGCTGACCGAGCTTCTCGAGCAGCGCCTGCCGCAGCACGCCGCCCCCCTGGCCCTCAAGCGCCGGCTGGCCGCGGAGTGGCCGGACGCTCTCGCGAGTCCGAAGCCTTCGTGGTGGCAGCGCTGGGGCCGGCCGCTGATGCCGGCGATGGTCGTGGCCGGGGTGCTGCTCACCGTGCTCCCGCTCTACTATCAGCAGCGCGGGGCCCGGGCCCTCTCGGCCGGGCTGGTCACGGAGGCGGTGAACGATCATCTGCGGATTCTCTCGAGCCAGCATCCGCTCGACGTCGAGACCGGAGACTTCCACCGGGTGAAGCCGTGGTTCGAGGGGCGGCTCGATTTTGCGCCGCGGGTGTCATTCCTGGGCGACGCGGACTTCCCGCTCAAGGGCGGCGCCGTCGGCTATTTCCTCGATCGGAAGGCGGCGGTCTTCGTCTTCAACCGCCGCCTCCATGCCGTGTCGCTCTTTGTCTTCCGGGCCGACGGACTGCCCTGGCCGGCCCGTGACCTCACACCCCTGGGCAATGCCCGGGCCTACACGGCAAGTACGCGCGGCTTCAACGCGGTGCTGTGGCGCTCGGGCGAGCTCGGTTATGCGCTGGTGTCCGACGTGGACGCCGCCGAGCTGGCCCAGCTCGCCGCGAAGGTGGCCGGGGGCGCCTGAGCGCGAACGGGCGATCCGACCGCGCACACGCGCACGCGGTGGAGCTTCTTCACGCGCGCGCCGCTCGGGACGATCCGCGTGAGCCGGTCGAGACTCGATAGCAAGCCCGATTCGTCGAGCCGGGGATGCCTCGCCGTGTAGACATCGAGCCCGAGAACCGCGAGCAGCGCCAGCAGGAAGCTCACGAGACACACCGACCCGATTCTCGCCATTGACGCCTCCCTTGCTTGCCAATGCTCTCACTGCTGTCAACACGGAGCGCGGCGGCCGGTTCCCCGCCTTGACACCGAGCATCGCGCCTCCCTACACTGTGCGCGTGACGGGCAGGTGCCTGGCATCGCTCGCGTTTCTCCTGGTGCTCGTCACCGCGGCGACGGCGCTCGCCGAGCACGAGGTCTACTACCGCTACACCGTCCTGGGCTACGTCAAGGATGCCAAGGGCAAGCCGCGTCATGGCGTGCAGTTGGAGCTCGTGCGGGACAAGACCGGCTTCTCCTATCTCGGCGAGACCGACGCCGGAGGGCTCTACGTGATCGTGGCGCGGCTCGGCGATGAAAGCGCGGGCGAAACGCTGCGGCTGCAGGCGCTCAAGCAAACCGTGGCGATCACGGCGCGCTTCGACCCGCGCGACCACAATCGCGAGCGCGGCACACGGGTGGACTTCCTCGGCGCCAAGCCGGTGGAGACACCCACGGCCTTCCCGGCCACCCTCAAGCAATTCCTCAAGCAGTGATGGGCGCGCCCCGTTCGAGCGACCCCATCGCGGCCGTGCCTCCTGCCCCCGATCGCATGGACCGCTTCTATTCGCTGGTGCGAGGCGTCGGCCGCTTCTGGCTCTGGTTCTTCTTCAAGGGCGTCGAGGTCCGGCGCGCGGACCGCGTGCCGCCGGCCGGCCCGGTGCTGCTCTGCATCAACCACCCGAACAACCTCATCGACTCCCTCCTGGTGGGCGCCGTCCTCGCCCGCAAGGTTCACTACCTGGCCACTGCGGCGCTGTTCCGGAACCCTCTGGTGTCGAAGTTCCTCACGGCCTGCGGCGCCATCCCCGTGTACCGGAGGCAGGACGATCCCGACAAGATGGACAAGAACACGGAGGCCTTCGCCGCGTGCTTTCGAGCGCTGGAGCGTGGGCGCCTCATCGGCATCTACCCCGAGGGCACCACCCATGCCGAGACGCGCGTGCAGCGCATCAAGACCGGCGCGGCGCGGATCGCCCTCGAATACGAGGCTCGACGGCAGTCCAGCCGCCAGGGCGAAGCGCTCACGGTCATCCCGGTCGGGCTCACGTTTGAAGCGCGCAAGTCTTTCCGCGCCCGGGTGCGCGTCGCCTTCGGCGAGCCGATTCCGGTGGCGCCCTACCTCGCCGCCTTCCGCGAGGAGTCCGTCAAGGCAGTGGACGCGCTGACGACGGCCATTCAATGGGCCATGGAGGCCCAGGTCCTCCACGTCGAGCGCATGGACCGCGCCGGGCTGGTGCGGGCCATCGACGAGCTGTACCGGAGCGAGCTCATTCGCGAGCTCCAGCTCGAGCGCGGGCTGTCGCCCAAGCAGATCGACACTTTCCGGCTGTCGCGCAGCATCGCCGATGCCGTCGCGCACTTCGAGGAGCACGAGCCCGAGCGGCTGGAGCGGATCGCCGAACGGATCGTCCGATACCGGGCCATGCTGGCGGCCTATCAGGTGCGCGACGCGGCGGTGCGCGCGCGCCTCGAGCGCCCGCGCGTGCGCCAGCGCCTCCGACACTCGTGGGAAGCGTCGCTGGGCTTGCCCTTCTTCGCCTATGGCGTGGCCGTCAGCGGCCTGCCCTACTTCGTGCCGCGGTGGCTGGCCCACCGGACGGCCAAGAAGGAAACTGACTACGCCACCACCCGGCTGCTCGCCAGCATCGTCTCGATCCCGCTCTTCTGGGGGCTCGAGACCTGGCTCGTCTGGCGACTGGCCGGACCCGGGTGGGCGGCGCTCTTTGCGCTCACGCTGCCCGTGAGCAGCCTCCTTGCCTATCGCTACTTGGGGGGGCTGGCGCATCTCAAGAGCCAGATTGGGTTCGGCGTGCTGGCGTTCACCCGGCGCGCGTCCGCGACCCGGCTGCTCGTCGAGCGCCAGGGTCTGATCGCCGAGATCGAGCGCGCCAAGGCCGACTATCTGGCCGCCACCAAGGGGAGCAGCTTTTGACCGTTCACCGGCTCGAGGAGATGTCCACCCCGTCGCTGAATGCGCTGGATCGGACGCGCACCGTCGTCGTGCTCACGGTCAGTCCGCTCGAGACCCATGGGCCCCACCTGCCGCTGGGCGTGGACGCCTTCACCGCGCGCCACTTCGCCGAGTCCATTGCGGAGCGGCTGGTGGCCGATCGCCCGGGCTGGTGCGCCGTCCTGGCTCCAACGCTCCATCTCGGGTCGTTCACCTTCGATACGGTGGGCACGGTCAAGGTTCGCCAGCGGGTGGTGCGCGACGCCGTGACGGATTACGGCGCGGCGTTGGCGCGCGCCGGCTTTCGCTGGATTCTCGTCTCCAACGGTCACGGCGGGCCCGGGCATCTGGTGGCCCTCGAGGAAGCGGCCGCCCTGGTGTCGCGCCGCTACGGCGTCACCATGGCCTCATTCACCGGCCACATGGCCTGGGAGTTCCTCCGGGGACGCTATCTCCCCAAGATCGAGGCCGCGCTCGGCCGGCCGCTCTCCGACGATGAGCGCAAGGCATTCGCGGAAGACGCCCACGGCGGCTGGTGGGAAACGTCGATCATGCTGCTGCTCCGGCCCGACCTCGTCGACGGCGGCTACCGGACGCTGCCCCCAGCGCGCTACACCCTCTCGGACAAGCTCGTCCGGAATTATCCGCTGCGCAATGGCGGGCAAGGCTATGTCGGCCATCCCGCGCTGGCCGATCCCGCTTTCGCCAAGGCAACCACGGACGTGCTGATGGGCGAGGCCATGGCAGTCGTCAACGGCCTGCTCGACGGCCGGATCGAGCCCCGCCACCGGCGTTCGCCGTTCTTTGCCATCCCGTTCTTCCGCACCAACTTCTGGCCCGCGCTGGGCGCGCTCGCACTGGCCGTGGTCGCGGCGGCGGCCTGGTGGATGAGTCGCTGATGCTGCCGGTGCACCTGCGCAATGGGAAGGTCTTCCTCTCCTGCCGTCTCTTCGTGCCCAAGCGGCCCAACGGCCTCGGCGTGGCCTACTCCCACGGCTGGGGCGGCGCCCATGTCTTCGACGATCTCCACGCGCGGCTGGCCGACTGGGGCTTCACGGTGGCCTCCATCGAGCAGCGGGGCTACGGCGCCTCCACCGGAAAGGCGCAGCTCTCGGCCTGGCCGGAGGATCTGGGCGTCGCAGCTTCGTGGCTCCAGGCGCGCGGCCTGAAGGCGTGGGTCATGGGCCTCTCGACGGGCGGCACCATGGCCCTCGTCACAGCCGCGCAGCGGCCCGACCTGCTGGGCGCCATCGCCATCTCGCCCTTCGCGACGCTGCGGAAGATCCAGGATGATTACCCGCCGTGCCGCGAGATCCTGCGCGAGCGCTTCGGCCGCTTCGCGTCGCCGGACTTCGCCGCCGCCGACGCGCTGCACTGGGCTCCGCGCATCGCGCCGCGCCGGGCCGTCGTCATCCACTGCGCGGGCGACGAGATCGTGCCCTTCGCCCACGCCAAGGCCGTCCGCGCCGCGGCGCCGCGCCACGTCGAGCTCTGGCGCGTGCCGAAGGGCGACCACCGGCTCGAGACCATCAATCGCGCGCCGCTCTTCGCCCGCATCCGGAGCGTGCTCGCCCGAGGAGGCAAGTGATGATGAAAGCCTACGTGCTGATCGAGACCGCCGCCGGTAAGACCAAGGGCGTCAAGAAATCCCTCACGAAGATCAAGAGCGGCCGCGCCACGGTGAATGCGCTGGACGCCGTCACGGGTCCCTACGACTTCATCGCCGTGGTCGAGGGGCAGTCGCTCGACGCCATCGGCAACCTCGTAACCGATTCGATTGGCGTCATCGACGGCGTCACCCGCACCACCACCTGCGTCGCCGTCTCCGTCGGCTAGCCTCCAAGCCTGGATCTCCGCTCGGGTGGCGCGGGGGCCTGGGGGGCGGGGATGCCTCCCAAGACCCGTGCTTGCTTTGTCGCGGTCGAGGGAGGCGCCCCGCCCCCCAGGCCGCGATGGCTACGCGTGGGTGATTCGGACGCCTTCCATCAGCGTACGGTGAATCGGGCAGCGGCCCGCGATCTCGGTCAGGCGCGCACGCTGCTGGTCGCTGAGCGCGCCGCCGAGTACGAGCTCCAGGGCGATGGCGGCGATCTTCCCGGCGCCAGCGTCGCGGCGCAGTCGCACCTCGATTCGGTCGAGCGGCCACTGCTTGCGTTCGGCGTACAGCCGAACCGTCATCGCCGTTCAGGCCCCGAGCGAGGCCAGCAGCAGCTCGCTCGGGCTCGGCCCCGTGTCGTCGCCGCCGCTGTCCGCCGGCTCGTCGGCCAGCAGACGATGCGGGCCCATCCGCGCCTCGACTTTGAGATTGTCCAGCCACGCCACCGTCACCTCGCGCGCCATGGCTCCTCCCAGCGTCCGGGTCGTATGTTAAACTTCCGCCGTCATGCGCGTGCTCATCATGGGCGGCACCGAGTTTATCAGCCTTCATCTCGTCCAGTCGCTGCTGCGACGGGGCCATCAGGTCACCGTGTTGAATCGCGGCCGCCGGCCGGAGCGCCTCCCCGCCGGCGTCGAGAGCATCGTCGGCGACCGCAAGGATCACGCGGACCTTCGCGAGCGGCTGCGCGGCCGGCGCTTCGACGGCGTCTACGACATCACGTACGCCCCGACGCTGGGCGAGGACGTCGCCGCGCTCGCCGATGCGCTCGAGGGCCAGCCCCATGTGGTCTTCATCTCGACGGGACGCGTGTACGATCACACGCTGCCCATCCCCTACTCCGAGCAGACGCCACGGGGTATTTACTGGGGGGATTACGCGCGCCACAAGATCGCGGGTGAGAACGCGCTGCTCGAGCGCCATCGCGCGCGCGGGCTGCCCGTCACCATCGTGCGCCCCACCCACGTCATGGGCCCGCTCAACACGCGCAATAACGAAACCTTCTTCATGGACCGCATCCACCGCGGCCGGCCGGTGCTCGTGCCAGGACACGGCGGCTGGCTCCGCCAGTTCGGCCACGTCGAGGATCTGGCCGAAGCCATGGCCGCCATGCTGGGCGATCGCCGGGCCCACGGCCAAGCCTATAACGTCATGGGCGAGGACACCGTTACCCAGGTGGGCTTCGTGGAGCTGATCGCCGACGTGATGGGCCGCCCCGTGACCTTCCGTCATTTCGATCCCGCCCTGCTCAAGAGCTTCGACAAGCCCGGCCCGGTTTTCGGCCAGAACCTCGTCTACGAATGCCATGCCGTGCACACGACATATAAGCTCAGGCAGGAGCTGGGCATCCGCCCCAAGTACACGCTCGCCTCGGGCCTGGCCCAGACCTGGAAGTGGTATCAGGCCCAAGGGCTCGTCGAGCGGCCCGTGGACTTCGGCTTCGAGGACGCGCTCCTCAAGAAGCTCGGCGAGTGAGCGCGCGCGGCATCCTCGTCTTCTACCCGGATACGGGTGAGGCGCGCGCCTACGCCGATCTGATCCGCCTGCCCCGCAAAGGTCTCGCCGTCCACGTGGCGTCTTCCTTTGAGGAAGCCGCCGCGCTCATCGGCCAGGCCGAGATCCTCTACGCCTGGCATTTCCCGCGCCGGCTGTTGCCGCTGGCCGCGCGACTGCGCTGGACACAGTGCATGGGAGCCGGCGTGGAGCGCCTCCTGGGCCCGGAGCTGCCCCCGCGCGTGGTCGTCACCCGGGCCGCCGGCATCTTTGGGCCGTGGATGGCGGAGTACACCCTCGGCCGCTGCCTCTGGGTGAGCCAGCGCATCGAGCGGTTCCGCCGCCAGCAGCAGGAGCGGCGCTGGGCACCCGCGGATCCCATCCCGCTGCGCGGCCAGACGCTCTGCGTCCTGGGAATGGGCGATATCGGCCGTCACATCGGCAGGACGGCGAAAGCATTGGGGATGCGCGTCACCGGCGTGAGCCGGAGCGGCCGCCGAGTGCCGGAGGCGCACCGCGTGTATCGCGCCCGGGCCCTCCGTACGGCGCTCGGCCGGGCCGACTTCGTCGTGGTGACCGTGCCGCTCAGCCCGGATACGGTGGGGCTGATCGGCGCCGCCGAGCTCGCGGCCATGAAGCCCTCGGCCTGGCTCATCAATATCGCGCGGGGACCTCTCGTCGACGAGAAGGCGCTGCTTCAGGCTCTGAGCGAGCGGCGGATCGGTGGCGCCGTCCTGGACGTGTTCGACCGGGAGCCCCTGCCTGCCGAGCATCCTTTCTGGGGGCTCGACAATGTCGCCCTCACGCCGCATATCGCGGGCCCCAGCACGCCGGCGGAGATCGCGCCGATCTTCAACGACAACCTGCGCCGCTACCTATCCGGCCGGCCCCTCCGCTACGTGGTCGACCGCAGGCGCGGCTACTGAGCGGACTCGACGCCCGCGTCCGCCCCGCAGCGCCATCTTGACGTCTTTGCAAGCCCGGGGGACTATCGGCGCCATGGTGGGCGGCGCTGAAGGCCCGAGGATGGTCGCGCGCGGGCGCTTCGCTCGCGCCGTCGGGGCGGTCGTAGCGGCCGCGCTGCTCTTCGGCGCGGCCCAGTCGTCGAGCGCCCAGGCGCCCGCGGGCGAGGTTACGGTCTCCTTTCACGTCACGCTCGCCCCGACCTGGTTCGATCCGTCCACCGCCCCGCCCCAGATCACGCCCTTCGGAGTGCTCTACGCGCTGCACGACGCGCTGGTCCGTCCCCTTCCCGGGCAGAAGATGGCCAATAGCCTGGCCGAGTCGTGGACGGAGAGCCTCGACGGGCTGGTGTACGAGTTCAAGCTGCGCCGCGGGCTCAAGTTCCACAATGGCGACCCCGTCACCACCGACGACGTCAAGTTCAGCTTCGAGCGCTACGCGGGTGCCGGGGCCAGAGAGCTTCGCGCCCGCGTGCGGCAGGTCGAGATCGTCGATCCGCTCGTCATTCGTTTTCATCTGAAAGAGCCGTGGCCGGATTTCATGACCTTCTACGGGACCACCGCCACGGCCGCCGGGATCGTCCTGCCCAGGAAGTACTTCGAGCAGGTCGGGGCCGACGGCTTCCGGCAGCGGCCGGTCGGCGCGGGTCCCTACAAGTTCGTGAGCCACCGGCCCGGCGTCGACGTGGTCCTGGAGGCCTTCCCGGGGCACTGGCGGCACGTGCCCTACGTCAAGCGCCTGACCATGAAGAGCGTGCCCGACAGCACCACGCGGCTGGCCATGCTCAGAAGTGGCGAGACGGACTACGCGCTGTTCCTGGACGGGCCGGAAGCGCAGACGCTCAAGGGCGATGCGCGCTACAAGCTCGTCGACACACGCCACGCGTCGATCTTCTGGAT
>JBKPCB010000060.1:0-27846 GCA_046727155.1 Candidatus Methylomirabilota bacterium
GATCTACTTCGTCTTCGACGTCCTGCATCTCGACGGCCGCGACCTGCGGTCGGTGCCGCAAATCGAGCGCAAGGCCCTCGTGGCGCGGCTTCTCGGCTCGGCGCGGGCGCCGATCCGCTATTCCGAGCACGTCGAGGGCCAGGGCGGCGCCTTCTTCGACCGGGCCTGCGAGCTGGGGCTCGAGGGCATCGTCTCCAAGCAGAAGGACGCGCCGTACCGGTCGGGGCGGGGCACGGCCTGGGTGAAAATCAAGTGCGTGTCGAGCCAGGAATTCGTGATCGCCGGCTACACGGATCCGAAGGGCGAGCGCTCCGGCTTCGGCGCCCTGCTCCTCGGCGTGCATACCAAGGACGGCGGCCTCACCTATGCCGGCCGCGTGGGCACCGGCTTCGACGAGCGCTCACTGAAGGAACTCCTCGCCAAGCTCAAGGCCCTCGAGCAGGCCAAGTCGCCGTTCTCGAAGCTGCCGGCAAGCGCCATCACGCGGGATGTGCATTGGGTCAAGCCCACCCTGGTGGCCGACGTGGCGTTCACCAACTGGACGCGCGACGGTATCCTCCGCCATCCAACCTTCCGCGGCCTGCGCGAGGACAAGCCGGCGGGCGAAGTGGTGAGAGAGGAGCCCAAGGCCCCGGCCCCGGTCCCCGCCCCCGCCGGACCGGCGCCCCATGGCTCCCGCAGCCGCCGAAAGGTGCGCACGCGAGGATCGGAGGACGGGGCGACGATCGCCGGCGTTGCGCTGACGCATCCCGACCGCATCCTCTACCCGGCTCAGGGAATCACCAAGCACGACCTGGCCAGATTCTACGAAGAGATCGCCGACTGGATCCTGCCGCATATCGTGGAGCGGCCGCTCAGCCTGGTCCGCTGCCCGGAGGGGCAAGGAAAGGCCTGCTTCTATCAGAAACATGCCGGCACCGGCGCGCCCGAGGCTCTCAAGGGCGTCAAGGTCAAGGAGAAGAGCGCTGTCCGCACGTATCTCCACGTCGAGGACCTGCCGGGCCTGATCAGCCTCGTTCAGATGGGCGTCCTCGAGCTGCATCCATGGGGGTCGCGCGTGGGCGATCTCGAGCATCCGGATCGGCTGACGTTCGACCTCGATCCCGCTCCCGGCCTGCCCTGGAAGCGCGTGGTCGATGCGGCCCGCCAGATCCGGTCGCTGCTGGCCGAGCTTCGCTTGGCGTCATTCGTCAAGACCACCGGCGGCAAGGGCTTGCACGTCGTGGTCCCGCTGGCCCCCAGGCAGCCGTGGGAGTCGGTCAAAGGCTTCGCCCGGGCCATCGCCGAGAGCCTGGCGCGCCAAGCCCCAAGCGAGTACACGGCCAGTCTTTCCAAGGCGAATCGCAAGGGCAAGATCTTCATCGACTACCTCCGGAACTCCCAGGGGGCCACGGCCGTCGCGGCGTATTCCACGCGGGCCCTGGCGGGAGCGCCCGTGGCGACGCCGATCGCGTGGGACGAGCTCGGCGCCGACCTGCGTTCCGATCACTACACGGTCGAGAATCTCCCCCGACGTCTCGCATCGCTCAAGAAGGACCCTTGGGAGGGCTTCCTGAAATCGCGCCAGACCATTCCGAGCGCGGCGCGGAGCGCATCCGGAAAGAAGAGCGGCGCTCATGAGTGACACCGGCTGGCTGATTCTGGCGGTGACGGTCGGCGTGCTGGCCGCGGTCGGCTGGGTGAAGCGCGAAATGTGGATCCATCGGCGCCGTCAGCGCCACGGTCCCGACGAATAGCTCCTGAAGTCCTAGCGGCTCTGAGTCTCTTTCTGCTGATCGATCGGCGCCGCCTGATCGTCTCTCGCCACCCATCCGAGAGGGTGGGTCGACGCCAGTCGCTTCAGGCGGGCGGGCGGGACGTCGATGCCGAGCCGCTCTAGCGTCTCGGGAGTCGCTCGACCGGTGATCATGAGACGTTGAACTCTCTGGAACTCTCTCAATGCGGCCGCCGTCTGTGAGCGAAAGACCCCATCGGCGGGGCCCGGGTCGTACCCCAGCTCCGTCAACCGCTCCTGGGCACGGGTCAGGCGCGCCTGGTAGGCCGCCGTCAGCGAGACAGGATCGAGGGGGGAGACGGTGCTTTCCGAGGTGCTTGGAAAGAGCCCGAGGGTGAACGGCGGCGTGGCGACATAAATGGCCGAGACCCCGGCGCTCGTGACCATCAAAGCGAAGGCGGTCAAAACCAGGGGTGACGTCATGTGCGCGACTCCCGCTTGCCGTTCGTCAGGCGATGCGCTCCGGGATCGATTCACTGGGCTGCCGAACTTCGTTTGACGGAAGCGCGTGCGAACTCTCGTGTTCCGATCCCGGAACGCAACGAACTGGGAGGCAAATTGCGTGCCGTCGCAGCTCTCGCAACCCGGTGGGAGGAAAGCCGGCCGGAAACGCGCGACGTGAAGAGGTTTTGTGAAGCGCAGCCGCCTCTGGGCCTAGGCTCCCTGCGCGCACAGCAGGGGGAGGAGTCGGTAGCCTTTACCCGGTAACTTCATTCGGGAACAGGAACGGACTTCCCGCGGCGACGGGCGGGCACCCGGCCAGATCGCGAGCAGGCGTCTGGCCGGGTGGTAGCCCGACCTCACGCGTGAATCGGACGGGCGCCAACCTCCTGAGCGCAGTGGGCACAGCAGAAGACCTTCCCTCCCGCTTCCACCCCGTGGCCGATCACGCGGCAGCCGCAATGCTCGCAGGCGGGTGCCATGGCGTGGATGGCGCACTCGAAGCAGTCGTAGGTGCCCGTGACCCCCTTGAGGCGGATCTGCATCGCGCTCTCGTAGTCGTTGCCGCACACATCACAGCGTGGCATACCCAGTCCTCCTATACGTTGGGCGGCGCCGCGCTGATGTCGGCGAGCGCGGACCGGCGGTCACGCTCGACCGCCACGTCCCCGATGGAGACGATGCCGATCACGTGACCGGTCTCGTCGGCCACGGGAAGGCGGCGGATGGCCTTGTCGCGCATGATGCGCACCGCCTGCCCGACGCTGGCCGCCGGCTCGATGGTCGTGAGCTCCCGGCTGCAGATCTCGCCCACGGTCGCCGTTTCCGGCTCCATCCCCTCGGCGAGGGCGCGCACGACGATGTCGCGGTCCGTGAGGATCCCGCAGAGCCGCTCGCCTTCCAGCACGATCACGTCGCCAATGTCATTGCCCCGCATCAGCTGGGCGGCCTCCATGACCGAAGCGCTAGCCTGTATCGCGCACGGATTTGGAGTCATGACGTCTCGGATGCTTTCCATGATGCGCCTCCTTGGTCGGCTGGCTGAGATCGATTAGCGGTAATCCGGTTTTTGCGTCCACCCTGCGCCGGAGCACGCTCGGCGACTCCACGACCACCGCCTCCAGGGTGGGCCGCACGCGGGCTTCAAGGAGATGCCCGCCCAGCGCCGTTCCGTCCGCCTTCGCGACCACGGCATGCGCGTGCACCTTGGGCTCCCCATTGTGGAGGGCGATATTGCCCACCAGCGAGACAACTTCCACCTGCTGGGGAACCGGGATCTTCACGTAGTCCTTCCGGTCGATATCGAAGAAACCGAGGGTGGCGGCGCTGAGCGCTCCGATGGCCGTGAAGTGCGCGGCGAAGAGCCCGTGCCGGACCGCCACGCCGGTGAGCTCCGAAACGGCCTCTTCGCCTTCGTCGAAGACCACCACGACGGTTTTCTGCCCGTTCGTCTCACTCAAGAGCTTTAGTTGCATGCGTTGCCGCAGCCCTTCCCCGGGACAAGCTTCGGCGGACCCGGCCCATTGAAATCCAAGTGGCTGATTTTGCATCGGTCATGCCGGGGCGAACGCCGGGAGGACTTCGACGGAAAATCAGCCGCTTCGAGAGGAAGGCATTTCGAATTCAGGCGTGGCGCAACGGGAAAGACTGGGAGGGGAGGAAGAAGTTCTTACCTGGTAAGAAGATCCCTCCTCGTCAGTCCCACACGCCGACCATCCTCCTCGACGGAAGCGGGGTTTCTGTCCGCCTCGCGGTCGAGTCCGACCGGGAGCCGTCTTTCCGGGCACTTCCGGTCAGATGTCAGCCCGGAGCCCGCGCCATGCGCCCGTGCATGACTTGACCGCCCGCGCCGGAGCGTATGGCATTTCTTTTGCTCGCTAAAAAGACGGTCAAAAAAAGGAGGAGTACTATGCTTCGCTTCATCGTGGGCGCGATCGCGGGAGGCGTTGCCGTCTGGATCTGGCGGGACGAGCTCCGTGAATATGTGGACCGTAGAACCCGCTCGCTGAGGAGCAGAGCGGCGGACCAGCTCCAATTGGTCCAGGAAGCGACGGAAACCGCGCTGGACACGGCGAAGGAGCAGATCAGCGCCGGCCTCCAGAGCGGGCGCGACGCCATCCGGCCGCCCAAGGGCAAGGCGAGCGCCTCCAGGTAGAGCGCCGTCTTCTCCTTGCCGGGTGGTCTATGGCTTCGAGGACGGCGTCGATAGTGCTCGGGGCGCTGCTCATCCTCGTGGCGGCCCCGCCCCACTCTGGCCCCGAGGCGGCGACCATCGCCGTGCGGTATGCCGAGGGGGTCACGCATGGGCTTCTCCTCGTCCGGTCGCGGGAAGGCCAGGTCGTGGCACACGGCGACCTCCTCCAGGTGGCCCGGGGGGACCGCGTCGAGACCCGGCTGATCTTTCACTTCAAGGACGGCTCGCGGCACGAGGAGACGGTGCTGTTCTCACAGCAGGGTGTCTTCAGCATGCTCAGCTACCGGCTCGTGCAGCGGGGACCGTCGTTTCCCGAGCCGCTGGATGCCACGCTCGACGGAAAGACTGGACGCTATACGGTGCGCTCGGCCAAGAGCGGCCGGGACGACGTCAGCAGCGGGCAGATCGAGCTGCCGTCCGACGTCTCGAACGGGATGATCCCGATGCTGTTGAAGAATCTCGCGCCGGGCGCGAGCGAGACCGTCCACCTCGTGATCTTCAGCCCGACGCCGCGTTTGATTCAGCTCCAGATCATCCCCGCCGGGGAGGTGCGGGTGCAGGCCGGCGATCTCGCGCGGCGGGCGACCCGGTACGTGCTGAAGCCCAAGCTGGGCGCGGCGCTCCGCCTCCTGGCCGCCGTATTGCGGAAGACGCCCGCCGACTCCGACTGCGTCATCCTCACCGAGGATGTCCCCGCCTTCGTCCGCTACGACGGCGCCCTCTATCCCACGGGCCCCGTGCTGCGCACTGAGCTCGTCAATGCCCGGTGAGCCGGGCATGCGACCGGGAACCTCCGAGGAGGAGCGCTGATGTCATTCGGACTCTTCATACTCGGATACGTCATCATGATCATCGGCCTGGCGATCGGCGCGCACCTGCTCCACGTTCCTCCGAAATGGATCTGGGTGGGCGTCACCTGTCTGGTTGGTCTGGGCATCGCGCGCGGGGTCACGGCGACGCGGCACAAGGATCCGCCGTCTTAGGGTGCGCGCCGGCTCAAAACGCCCGCTCGATGGCGCGGATGTCCTCGGGGGTGAGTGTGAAGTCGAGCGCGCCGGCGTTCTCCCGCACGTGCTCGAGCTGGGTGGCCTTGGGGATCGTGAAGAGCGACGACCGGCGGGTCAGGAAATTGAGAGCGACCTGGCGAGGCGTGCGGCCCTGCCGCTTCGCGATCTCGGCCGCGACTCCCCGCAGAAAGCCGCCCTTGTCGAGCGGCGTATAGCCCACCACCGCGATTTGCTGGCGCTCGCAGTAGGGCAAGTCCCCCTTTTCGATCGAGCGATTGCGCAGGTGATAGAGCACCTGATTGCAGGCAATGCGCTCGCGCGCCAGCGCTGCTTGCGCTGCCTTCATCTGCGGGATGTCGAAGTTGCTCACCCCAATGAAGCGCACGAGCCCCCGCGCCGCGAGCTCCGCCATGGCCCTCATGGTCTCGGCAATGGGATGCCGCCCGCTCCACCAGTGCACGAGATAGAGATCGACGCGGTCGGTCCGCAGCCGCTTGAGCGATTGCTCGCAGGCGCGGATGGTGCCGGCGTAAGAGGCATTGGAGGGCAGGACCTTGGTGGCAATGAAGACGCGGTCGCGCTGGCCCGCCACGGCCTCGGCCACGACTTCCTCGGCACCGCCGTTTGCGTACATCTCGGCGGTGTCGATATGGGTCATCCCGAGCTCGATCCCAAGGCGGAGCGCGGCCACCTCCGCCTTTCGGGCGGAGCGGCGTTCTCCCATGCCCCAGGTGCCCTGGCCGATCACGGCCACGGGGACGCCAGCCGGTCCAAACGGCCGCGTGATCATTGTGGCGGCATGGGAGCTTACCGGGGCAGCCGGCGTGGGATTCGCGGAGTCTCGAGCTCCGTCTGGCGATCGCGCCAGACCAGCACTGCCTTGAACGTCATCGAATGCGCCGGCTGATCCACGATCAGGTAGACCTGATCCGGGAAGCTTGGGTTGAAGTTGTCCCCGATCACGACGCCGATCCCGCCGCCGAGATCCAGCGTGCGCGACAGGTGCGCGCTCCACGCGTCGCCGCGCTCTTCGTGGAACCAGAGGAAATTGAGCCCGTATTTGACGGCGCGGATCTTGGCGGCGCCGCCCGGAGGCGCGTAGGGCGTGAAGTGCTGCATGGGGCCCGCGCCCTTGAGCGCGACGCGATAGAGCTCCTGAGGCCGGCCGCGGCCGGCCGGCGCCACGAGCCACACCGTTCGCTCGCCCGGCTTGCCCTCCCAGCGGACCTCGTCCCATGCGCTCGGCCCCTCGCCTCCCGGCGTCATCTCGGCGCGCACCGAGACGGCTCCGTACGCGCGCGCTACATTGGCCTTCACCGGCTCGACCCGCCGATCCGAAAGTAGAGGGCCTCTCGGTATCGCGCCGCGGTCCAGGGCGGCCTCGAGAGCGTCGAGACCGGCGCCGGAGGCGCCGTCATTGAGCTCGCTCGGGGATTTGAGGAAGGAAGCGAAGCCGCTCTCGAAGAGGCTGGCCACCTCGAGCCGGTAGCTCATCGACTGCGCTTGCGCTGGCGCCGGATCCGACACCGCGATGATCCCTACCACCAGCCCCACCGCCACCGCCACCCGCCGCCAGCCTTTGCTCATCGCGTCCCTCCTCGCCTCGAGCCGGTCGCCACCGCCATCGCGTGTGAAGACTTCGGCCGCACTCCCATTTACCCACGGGCCCCGCATTTGACAATACCGCACCCGTAGCGTATCAGGAGCACACGGCGCCCCCGGGTTGCCCGCGTGTGGCCGCGTGGCCCTCGCACCCGAGCAGGAGGAGACCTGCATGGACATGATCTTCGGCTCGTACCCGTCGTGGTCGCTGCTCATCGTTCGGGTCGTGCTCGGCATCATCTTCTTCGCCCACGGCGCTCAGAAGGTGTTCGGCTGGTTCGGCGGCCCCGGCTTGCGCGGCACCATCGGCTACTTCAAGCAGTCGCTGGGAATTCCGGCGGGCGCGACGGTGCTAGCCGCCTTCACCGAATGCTTCGGCGGGCTCGCCGTGCTCGTGGGCTTCCTCGCGCGCCCGGCGGCGCTCGGACTCATCGCGGTGATGCTGGTGGCGGTGGCGACGGTACACTGGAAGAACGGCTTCTTCCTCAACTGGTCGAATACACCCGGCAAAGGACACGGCTTCGAGTTCAACCTGGCGCTGATCGGCATGGCGCTGGCGGTGCTGGTGGGCGGCGCCGGCCGGCTCTCGGTGGACCGGCTGATCAATCCCGGGTCAGCAGCAGAGGGCAAGGGTCAGCTGTAGAGGTCCTCGCGCGTCGTGGGCGCCGTCCCGTGCGTGCGGTCCCACTGCTTGCGCATCAGGAACTGGTACAGCCCGATCGAGCCGCTCTCAAAGGACGCGGACGAGCAGGTCATGTACAGAAGCCACGTCCGGTAGATGCGCTCGCCGACGAGCGCGCGGGCTTCATCTGCGCGCGCCTCCAGGCGCTCCACCCACTGCCGGCACGTGCGCGCGTAGTGCAGCCCCAGATTCTCCACGTCGAGGATCTCCCAGCGAGCCCGCTCCATCTCCGTCATCGTCTCGCTGACGCCCGAGAGGTCTCCGTTGGGGAAGACGTGCTTGTAGAGGAAATCGGTCTGGCTCGTGCGCCGCCAGTGAAATTCGTGGTGGATGCCGTGGTTGAGATAGAGCCCCCCGTCGTTGAGCATGGTGTGCACGCGCTCGAAGAAAGCCGGGTAGTTGGGAATGCCGACGTGCTCGATCACGCCCACGGCAGCGATCTTGTCGTACCGCGCGCCTTCCGGGAGGTCGCGGAAGTCCCGGTGCTCGACCAGACAGCGGCCCTCGAGGCCTTCCCGCCTGATGCGCGCCGCAGCCCATTCGGCCTGAGCCCGCGAGAGCGTCACGCCGTGAGTCCGGGCGCCGTAGTGCTGCGCCGCCCAGATGCTGAGCCCGCCCCAGCCGCAGCCGATGTCGAGCAAGCTCTCGCCGGGCTTGAGCCGGAGCTTTCGGCAGACGAGGTCGAGCTTGTCGGCCTGGGCCTGCTCGAGCTTGCCGTCTGGTTCCCGGTAGTAGGCGCAGGTATAGAGCATCAGCGGATCGAGGAACAAGGCGTAGAAGTCGTTGGAGACGTCGTAATGGTGAGCGATGGCCCGTGCGTCGTTCCGCTTGGAGCGGCCGCTCCCGAAGATCCTCATGACGGCACCTCGCGCATGCCGAAGATGGAATCGAAGACCACGCGCCGCCGCGCAAGCGCGGACCCCAGCACCAGCCGGACGGCGGTCCGGACCAGGCGCTCGGGCAGCCGCCCGAGCTGCCGCTCGATCCAGCGCGGCTCGCCGGAGCCGTAGAGCCGGACGACTTCGCGCTCGTAATCGGCGAAGGCCGCTCCGCGTCGGAGAAACGCGATGACGGCCTCCGCAGCGAGCCTCCCGCTCCGGATGGCGGGGCCGATGCCTTCCCCCGACAGATCCCGCGCCAGCCCGGCCGCGTCTCCCACGAGACAGAACCGCGCGCCGGCGAGCCGCCGCGGGGCCTGGCGCCGGACGACATAGGAGTGGCCTTTGAAGGGCGCGATCTCGAGCTCATCCGGCAGCCTGCCCGAGGCGCGCAGCGCGGAGATCAGGGCCTCGCGCCGGCGCGGGAGGCTGCCATCGGCGCCGCCCGTGCAGCCGATGCCGATATTGACGAAGTCCTCCTTCGGGAAATACCAGCCGTAGCCGCGCAGGTCGGGCTCGACGTAGAGCTCGGGCGCCGCCATGAAGCGGCGAAGCCGCTCCACCCACTCGGCGGGCAGGCGCGTCTCGCTCTCCTGCGCCACCACCACCGCCTCGCGCTCGGAGATGTGGCCCAGCGCCCGCGCCACCGGGCAGTGGTGGCCGCCCGCCCCGATGACCACGGGGGCCTTGAAGACGCCACGCTCGGTCTCGACCCGCACGCCGTCGCCGTCCTGACGCACGCCCGTGACGCGTATCCCCCAGCGAACATCGGCGCCGGCCGCCGCGGCGCGCTCCAGCAGGTAGTGGTCGAACTCCCGGCGGATGATCCCGTAACTGGCGGGGCTCCGCCATGTCGTGGCGTGCCGGGCGCCTTCGAACTCGAGCACGCAGGCGTCGAACGGCTGGATGGTCAGCGGGTATTTGTCCGGATCCACCTCGAGGTCGGCCAGGGCCGCCGGCGTCACCCAGCCCGCGCAGATCTTCACGCGCGGAAACACCGCGGCGTCCAGCACGAGCGGCCGCAGCCCCGCCAGCGCCAGCCGCCAGGCGACGGTGCTGCCGCCCGGCCCGCCGCCCACCACGATGGCGTCGTGCCCTCCCCTCACCCCGACCCTCTCCCCAGAGGGGACAGGGAGTTCGGATCCCTCGCCCCCGGAGGGGGAGAGGGAAGGGTGAGGGGGTGCTGAAGGGTGAGGGGGTGCTGAAGGGTGAGGGGGCGCTGAAGGGTGAGGGGGCGCTGAAGCCTTCATGCTCAGCCCTTCCAGAGCGAGAGGAGAATGCGCGCTCGCTTGAGCAGCGGGACCCGCAGCTCCTCCACGACATTGGCCACACCCATGGCGGCGAAGAGGTCGCCCTCGAGGTCGATGGCGCTCTCCACATAGGCTTCGGCGAAGTTGTACGGGGATGGGTCGCGGATGAGGCGGAGGAAGGTCTCGGGGGTCTTGATGACGGCGGTGCACACGGGCTCGCCGCCGCCCAGCCGCACCTCCTGGCCATCCCAGAGGCGGAACGCGAACGGGGCCCGAATGGACCCAAAGACCTCGCGGAGGATGTCCGCGGCGCGCGCCGCGCTGGGCTGGGGAGTCAGGAGGCCGATCATGTGTTGGGGGTCTCCTCGCCCGCCTTTCTAACGGGGAGGGACCGCCTTGTCAACCTTTGTCGATCTCCGGTGGTTACCCGACTCAGAGGTCAATGCCCGGCCTCATCAGCGGCGCCGGCGCCGTTTAGGAATGCGCGCGCCCGCCGCCCTTGCCTCGCTCAGCGCGATGGCCACCGCCTGCTTGCGGCTGCGCACCTTTCCGCCCCTCGACGACCGCAGCTGGCCGCGCTTGTACTCCCGCATCACCTTGCTGACCTTCCGCTTGCCCACCGTTCCCCCGCTCCGCCGGCGCCTGCGGCTCGTTGCCTTTCGCTTCATGGCCGTCTCCTGTCTGGGCGTCCCCCTTCGCGCCCAGCGCTTGGATGAGCATTCTCAAGTCTTCCGCGTGCTCTTCCTCCGTTGCAAGGATCTCTTCCATCATCCGCCGGCTGGTCGGATCGTCGTCGCCCAGGTACCGGATGATCTCGGCGTAGGACTCGATGGCGATGCGCTCGGCGATCAGGTTCTCGTGGATCATCTCGAGCAGGTTCTCAGTGGCCGAGTACTCGGAATGGCTGCGGGTCATCAGGCCCTCGGGATTGAAGTCAGGCTCCCCGCCGAGCTGGACGATGCGCTCGGCGATGAGATCGGCGTGGCCCTGCTCCTCGTTCGCGTGCTCGAGGAACTCCTGCGCCACGGCCTGAGCGTGGATGCCGGCCGCCGTGTAGTGATGGCGGCGATAGCGCAGCACGCACACGATCTCGGTCGCCAGCGCTTCGTTGAGCAGGCGGAGCACCGTCTCCCGGTCGGCCCGGTAGCCCTCGGTAACCGCGCCGGCCTGGATGTGCTGGCGCGCGCGCCGGCGGATTTCCTTGATGTCGGAGAGGAAAGGCTTGCGGTGGTCCGTGACATTCTCGCTCGGTTTCATGACATTCCGTCTCCTCTCTGGGTGCAAAGTCCTGCCTGCCCTCCAGAAGGTGGCAAGCGATGTGCCAGGCTGGGGGAGAAACCGCCGGCGCAGGAAAACCGCCGAAAAGGCGGCCGAAGGCGGGGAGGATCGTGGCCGCGCGGCGCTGAGGAGAGCGGGTGGCTTGGTAACCCTTACCGCCCGACTGGTAAATCTGACCGGACGGGTGCGGCGGGAGGGCTAGCCGCGGATGGTCTTCATGACCTCTTCATTCTCGAAGGCCCGCTGGGGCGCCCCTTCGAAGATGATCTCGCCGCGGTCGATGGCGTATAGCCGGTCGGCCACTCGCGACGCGGTGATGAGGTTGGATTCGGCGATGAGCAGCGAGACGCCCATGGCCTTGATCTGGGTCACGGCCTCGATGAAGCGGCTGACCACGACGGGCGCCAGGCCTTCGAATGGCTCGTCGAGCAGGAGGATGGTGGGGCTGAGCGTCATGGCGCGGGCGATGGCCACCATCTTCTTCTGGCCGCCTGAGAGGAAGAGGCCACGCCGCTTTGTGAAGCTGCGCACCTCGGGGAAGAGCGCGAGCACGCGCGCGTCGATGCCGCTATCATCGATGGCGGCCACCGCCCTGCCGGCCGCGCGGGCCAGCGACTGGCTGATCGTGAAATTCTCGGCGACGGTCAGATCCGGAAAGATCCCGGCGTCTTCGGGCGAATAGCCGATCCCCGTCAGCGCCCGCGCATGAGTGGGCAACCGGGAGATGTCGGTGCCGTTGAACGAGATCTTGCCGCTCCGGACCGGCAGCAGCCCCATGATGCTGTCGATGGTCGTGGTCTTTCCCGCCCCGTTGCGCCCGACCAGGCATACGGACTCGCCGTCGCGTACCGTCAGCGAGATATTATTGAGCACGTGGGCGGGGCCGCGGAACGTATTGATCCGCTCGAGCTCAAGCATGGCGCTGGGTTCCCAGGAGGTTGGCGGTGACCTGTTCGTTGTTGCGGATCTGATCCGGCGTGCCGTCGGCCAGGATCGTTCCCTGGTGCATGGCGACGATCCGCGGACAGTACTTGAAGACCACGTCCATGTCGTGCTCGACGATCACGGCGGTGATCCCGCCCGCTCGCACCACGGAGGTGATGATGTCCATGATGGGCGCCTTCTCGCGGGTGCTGACGCCGCTGGTGGGCTCGTCGAGGAACAGCAGCTTGGGCCGCAGCGCGTAGGCGACGGCCACGTCCAGCAGCTTGCGCTCGCCCTGGCTGAGGCCGCCCGCCACCATCCCGGCCTTATTGTCCAGCCCGAACTGCTTCAGGATCGCAAGGGCCTCGTCGCGAACGGGCCGGTCGGCGTCCGAGAGCGAAAACAGCTTCCGGGTCTTGCCGTCCCGGGAGAAGATCGCCAGCGAGAGATTGTCCAGCGTGCTGAGCTGGTCGAAGAGGTTGACGAGCTGGAAGCTCCGCGCGATGCCTCGGGCAATTTTCGCGTGGATGGAATCGCCCGTGATGTCGGCCCCCTGGAACATGATGGTGCCGGAGTCCACCGGGATGAGCCCGCTGATCAGGTTGATCAGGGTGGTCTTCCCCGCCCCGTTGGAACCGATGAGGGCCAGCACCTCGCCCTCGGTGACGGTGAAGTCCACGTGGTCCACGGCGTGAGTCTCGCCGAAGTACTTGGTGAGCTGGGCCGTCGTCAGCAGGGCACTCACGCGCGCTTCCTTTCCTTGAGCCACAGGCGCTTCGCCGTGCCAACGATGCCGCCCGGCAGGGCCAGCACCAGCACCACCAGCACCACGCCGAGGAACATCTGCCAGTACACGGTATAGCCGACGGCGAAGGTTTCGAGGTAGTTGTAGACGATCGCCCCGACGATGGGTCCCACGAAGGTCTGGAAGCCGCCGAGCACCGTGAAAAAGACGATCTTGCCGGAGAAGGTCCACACCAGAATGTCCGGCGTGGTGAGTCCGTTGAGCGGCACCCAGAGGGCCCCGGCCAGTCCGGTGAACACGCCCGAAATCAGGAAGGCCACCCAGCGGTAGTGCCAGACCTGAACGCCGACGAATTCCGCGCGGGTCTCGTTGTCGCGGATGGCCTGCAGCGCCTTGCCGAAGGGCGAGTGCACGATCAACCACATGACGCCGACGCAGAGGCAGAAGACGACCAGCACGTAATAGTAGTAACGGCGCGAAAGGAAGCCGAGCTTGTCCGTGGCTCCACCCACCGCCATGCTGACGGCACCGCCGAGAAGGGTCGGTGTTGGGACGCGGAGGCCGTCCGTCCCGCCGGTGACCCAGAAGAACTTGAAGGCCAGGCTCCACAGCACCTGGGAGAGCGCCAGGGTCAGGATGCCGAAGAAGATGCGCGTGTAGCGCACGCACATCAAGCCGAAGATCGCCGCGACCAGCCCCGAGGCGAGAATCCCCCCCAGGATGAACGCTTCCATCGACTGGACATGGAGGTACTTCACGACGAAGGCGACGGCGTACGCGCCGGTGCCGAAGTAGGCCGAGTGACCGAAGGAGAGCAGGCCCGTGTAACCCAGCAGCAGGTTGAAGCCCAGCGCGGCGATGGCGAAGATGAGGCCGTAGGAGAGCAGCACGGTCTGGTAGGGCTCGACCAGGTACGGCAGCACGATCAGGAATACGATGAGCGGGACCCCGAAGGTCAGCAGGCGCTTGGGCGACGCGACGAGCGGGATCATGTGCGGCCGAACAGCCCGGCGGGCCGGACGAGGAGGACGACGGCCGCCATGAGATAGAGCACTGCCAGCTCGACCTCCGGGAAGAAAGTGATGCCGAGCTCCCTGACCACGCCCACCATCAGCGCTCCAATCAGGGCGCCCTCGAGGCTGCCGAGCCCGCCGATGACCACGACGACGAAGGCCAGGATGAGCGCGTCCACTCCCATGCCCAGCACGGCGCCCTGCTGCGGCACGACAATGGCCCCACCCAGGCCGGCCATGAAGCACCCCAGGGTGAAGGCCTGGACGTAGACGCGGTTGACGTTGACTCCCATGGCCTGGGCCATGCGCATGTTCTGCGACGTGGCGCGCAGGACGACGCCGAACTGGGTGCGGTAGACGAAGGCCCAGAGGCCCGCCGCCGCGAGCCCGCCCACGACGATGATCGCCAGATTGTAGGTCGGATAAATCGACTCGCCGATGTTGAGGCTGCCCATGCCCTCATACAACGAGCTGACGGACAGCGGGTACGGCCCCCAGATCAGGCGCAGGAGGTCCTCGAGGATGGACAGCAACCCGAAGGTGATCAGCAGCTGGTACTCCTCCGCTCGCTTGTAGAGCGGCCGCAGCAGGGTCGGCTCGAGGATCGCGCCCAGCGCGGCCGCCGCCACGGCGCCGCTGGCCAGTACGAGGTAGAGCAGGGCCGTCGGTATCGCGCCGCCCACCAGCCCTCCCACCGCCCAGGCCGCCACGTAGGCCCCGAAGGCGTAGAGGTTGCCGTGGGCGAGGTTCACAATCCGCATGACGCCGTAGATGAGGCTGAGGCCGCCGGCGATGAGGAAGAGGACGGACGCGTACAGGAGCGCGTTGAGGATGTGGATCAGGAGCGTGTCCATGGCCCGATACGATGCCTCAACTCAGGGGGAGGCTTCAACCCGAAATTGCGCCACGGCCACCTCGGGATTTACCCAGTTGTCGCCCAGGGCGAGCGCTACCAGAGCGGTGTACGTGCCCGGTTTGAGCCGGCCCTTGAGGTTGACCACGAGTCGCGCGCCTTCCAGGTCGCGCGACTGCCCGGCGTCGGCCACCGCGCCATCGGCGCCGACGACGACGTAACGACAGACGGGCACGTCCGCGCGGTCCTCGTCGGTAGCCGGCTTCGCCAGAGGCTCCCGGACGATGCGGAACTCGCGGAGGAACCTCTCCACGCGCTCGACCTCGGCTGCGATCTCCAAACGGTCGCCGCGCGCGGTCAGGCGTGAGACATAGGCGCGACGCGGAACCGCAAAGCGATCGAAGGTCCCCACCCCGTTGGGATTGGTGAAGTCCCGGAAGACCTGCAGCACGGTTTCCTTGTTCGACCACTTATCGAGCGAATAGGGCCCGTTGGTCACGAGAAAATGGCGACGCTTCGCGTAGAAGCTCTTCAGCGCGGTCCACCGCGTCTGCGCCTCGTCCGCCATCACGACCCGCTTGAGGGCGGGTGGGATCCAGGCCTGGGCCGCGAAACCGTCCACGAGCGCCGCCAGGGCTTCGTTCGTCTTGGCGTCCCGCGCCAGGTCGAGCCACGGCACGCCGCGCCGCTTGGCTTCCGCGGGCGAGAAGGCCGCAATGCCGCGCCGGCCGGCCTCGTCCATCAGCGCCAGCACGTGCCAGGGCACAGGGCTCCACGGCGGCGCAAGAGCGGCAAGCTCCGAGGGCTCGAGGGCACCGCCATTGACGTAGACATCGATGACGGGCACCACGTAGGTGAAGGTCATCTCGCTGAACTTCTTCACCTCGCTGTCTACCTTGACCACCCGAATTCCGACCAACTCCTGGCGCAGCAGCGCGGTCGCCGCCGCCACGTCGGGGTCGGCGCCGCCCGCGGCGCCTTTCGCGCCCCAACGGTAGGCGAAGCTGTAGGCATAGAGCGCGTCGGCCGGCGTCGTCCGCGTATTGTCGTGGGAGGCCGAGGCGACGATGCGATAGGTGATGCGCGCCCGCGCGCTCTTGCCCTTGCCCGCCTCGCGGAACATCCCTGTGCCCGGCTCGGGGATCAGGGCATCCTCAGGCAGCTCCACGCCCGAAGCCTCCGGCCGCGTCACCGATGCGGGCACCGCCCGATTCGCCACCCAGCCGGACCGGTAGGGCTGCGGGACGAGCGCCGGGTCACCGATGGCCGCCCAGAGCAGCCGGCCCGCGGGGTCCGAGAATCCCGCGACGGGATTCCAGGCCGCGGCCGGCCGCGAGGCGATGCCGAGCCTCAGCCAACCGTTCCACGGAAAGTCCTTGAGCTTGACCGTGCGCAGAAAGATCGGCGAGTTGAATCCGGCCTGAGAATCCCAGGCAATGTTCTCGACGCCCTCGGAAAACTCGGAGTTGAAGTACTCCCGGCGGACCGCGTAGCCGAGTACGACGCGCTCGCAGCCTGCCGTCACTCGCGACACGAGCTGGCGCTCGAGGCTGAGGCGCTCGGCGGCGCTCGCAGGGGCGCCCGTCGCGAGCCGCTGGAAGAGCGCCTCCGCCGCCTGTCGGGCGGCGGGGTCGGCCATGGCCGCCGCCTGCAGCAGCCAGGCGTGGTACCAGCCTTCCTTGAGCCACGGCGGACCCTGCCAGCCGTCCATGACGGTGGCGGGCCCGAAGAGCAGGCCGGCTAGATCGACGTCTTCCACCACCGCATCCCAGTCGTGGCCGGCGCTCCTGGCCGGCGCCTTGACCAGTCGCTCAGCCAGCGCGCCCTTGGCGTGCAGCCTGAGCGTCGGCGGCTTCGCGTCGGCTCCACGGGCTTCGTAGGCCTTCTTCTGCGCCTGGGCCAGATCGAACTGGGCGAGATAATCGCCGTGGTAGGGCGTGACCGGATAGGGATGGGGCACGAACACACCGGGCGCAGGGGACAGGCTTCGCGCGACGCGGCGGGCGGTCTCGCAGCGGCTCTCACTGGTGGCGGCGACGGGGGAAGCGCGATTGAAGCTCAGAACGACATAGCCGCCCAGCGAATCCCGTGGCGTGACATTGGCCGGTGCCTTCCGGCCGGCGAAGGGATCGGCGCCCAGATAGGCGTGCAGCCCAGGCTTCTGCAGCATCGGAGCCGCAGCTGCTGGATCGATGGTCTCGAGCCGGATCTCCTGCGGGTAATACGAAGGGTAGAAAGGCAACTCGTGGCCCGCCGAGACGGACGACGCCCCCGGCAGGGAGGCTGCGAAGAGGACAAGCGCGAGGAGCCGGATCGGGGAAGGGAGGCGAAAGTGGCCACCCCCCTTCCCCGGTTTCACGGATGCTCTTAGACCGATACCTTGGGCCAGGTCTTGTCGATCCAGGTGTAGGTCGAGGTCGGCTCCCCCTTGGGCCAGCCTGGAGGCGCCGTGATATTGCGGATGGGAATCGTAATCATGGTCTTGGGATTCAGGATCTGGAACGGGTAATCCGGCGAGTTCATGCTGAAGCCGGTAACGGCGTCCTTGTAGGCCTGGTGATTGTCCGGCCGGAAGTAAACGTAGCCCGCCGGGCCCGAGTGGCCCAGATTCTCGAGCTGGCTGATGATCATGTCATCGTCCGGCCACCCGCCCATGAGCTTGTTGGCCCGATCGATGGCGTTCTCCAGCATGTGCATCGTCACGTACGCGCCCTCAGCCTGGAAGTTCGGATACTCCTTCCAGCGGTCGAAGTACTTCTTGACGAAGCTGTCATTGAGTGGCCACTTCCCGTTCGGCGGATAGTTGAAGTAGTAGTTGGAGTGCACGCCGGCGATGACGCCCTCAGGATGGTCCTTGCCGATGGCGTGCGGTGCGACGCCGAACGCGATGGTCGAGGCGAACTTCATCTTCTTGAACATGTCGTAGCGCAGCGCCTGCTTGTACATGGCCACGTAGTCCCCGCCCCACACCGACGAGACCAGCAGGTCCGGCTTGGCCGAGATGGCCTTGGTGATGTGGGAGGTGAAGTCCGTGGTGCCCAGCTTGGGCCAGCCCTCGGAGACCACCTGGACGCCCGGCATGAGCTTCTCCATGACGAGGCGCACGTGGTCGAAAGCATTCCGGCCATAGGAGTAGTCGGGGTGGATATGGGCGACCTTGCGCACCTTGGGCCAGGTCTGGGCGATGGCCACCGCGCAGGTGACGCCGTCGGCGGACTGGATGTTGGTGATGCGGAAGATGTAGTGCGGATTCGGCACCGCCTTGTCGAAGAGGAAGTCGGTGCAGCCGTCCACGAAGATCGTCAGGACCTTCAGCTCCTCGGCGACCGGACCCAGCGCCGGCGTGTTGCCGCTGGAGGTGATGCCCGAGAAGAAGTCGATCTTCTCCGACAGCTTCATCCGGCGCAGCTCCTTCACGTTGGCGTCGGTGCCCGCGGCCTCGTCGGCCTTGATGGTCTCGATCTTCCGCTTGCCGAGCAGGCCACCCTTGGCATTGATCTCTTCGGCCGCCAGGATATGCCCCTTGTACATGGGCTCCCCGAGCACCGCGGCCGGGCCCGTGTGGAAGGTCATGTGGCCGACCTTGTAGGGTGTGTCGGGAATCTTGCCCTTGGGGGCGTCCTTCGGCTGGGTCTGGGCTTCGGCCTTGCCGACCAACGGCAGCCCGGCCGAGGCGGTGGCCGCGGCAGCGCCCACGGTCACCCCCAATGTGCTCAGGAAATCACGACGGGAAACTTCTGGAGCCATGGTGTCCCTCCTCGGTGAGGAAACGTTGAAGACCGGTACGGTCAGGCGCCCCGTTTATGAGGCCGAGGCCCCCGCCGTGTCAAGGGAAATGCTGCGGCGGGACTGAGCATATTCCTGGCTGGGTAAACCACAATCGGTACGAAAACCGTCGAGCCCCCGCGAAAGTTCCGCTGGTGTTGGGAAAGCGCGCTCGGTGGGCGCTGCACAGCGCAGCGCGTCACAGCGGCTGGGGCCTAGTGCCCAGCCCCGATCTGACCATATAATCAGAGTGCAGGCCATGACCGCCGCCGTTCAGGCTCTGAGAGGCATCGGGCTCGCGGTGAGGAGCCGCTGGAAGCTCTTCACATCCGTGGCTCTCGGCATCGTCCTGCTCGATATTCTCTTGCCGCCACTGCTCCTCTCGGTGGTGCGCACGCCCGCAACATCCTTCACGCTGAACCCGTGGCTGAAGAACCTGCCCGACTTCGTCGTCTCGGCTCAGGTGCCGCTCTCGCGCAAGATCGAGTTCCTGCCCAATCTGGCGCTGTTCTGGTTCATCTCGACGGGGTCCATAGAGCCTGAATGGAGCTTCGCGGTCCTGGTCAGCGACGTCTTCCGTTTCATCGTCATGGGGCTGCTCTTCGGCGCCTACTTCGCGCTCTGGTTCTACCGCCGCGACACGCTGTCGGCGCCAGGTTGGGGCGTGAGCGGCTCCAAACAGGGCGGCGTCGTGGGAGCGTTCGTGACGACGCTCGGGCTCTCCACCGGGCCGTGCACGGTCACCGGTTGCGGGGCGCCTGTCATCCCGGTGCTCGGGCTCGCCTTCGCGGGGCTGTCGAGCGGCACGATCAAGTGGATGTCGGAGCTGTCCTCCGCCGCAGTCATCGTAGTCCTTGCCTGTGCGGCGGCAGGCGTTCTCTATCTCGGCTGGCGGGTCGGCGCCGCCACCACCCGCCGCTAGCGCCCCCGGAAGACCGGCTCCCGCTTCTCCACGAAGGCCCGCGTGGCCTCCCTGTGATCCTCTGTCATGCCGCAGCGGGTGTGGTGCCAGGCCTCGAGGTCCAGCATCTCCTTGAGCGTGCCATGCTCGGCGGCGTTCATATTGCGCTTCATATAGCGATAGGCGATGCGCGGACCGTGTGCCAGCCGGCCGGCCAGCTGCAGCGTCTCCTCCTCGAGGCGGGCGTCGGGTACCACGCGGTTCACCAGCCCGAGCGCCAGGGCCTGCTGGGCGTCGAGAAGATCCGCGGTGTAGTAGAGCTCGCGCGCTTTGGCCGTGCCGACCAGCTGGGTCAGGAAGAAGCTGCCGCCGAAATCGCCAGAGTAGCCCACGCGCGCGAAGGCCGTGCCGAAGCGCGCACTGTCGCCCGCGATCCGCATGTCGCAGGCCGTCGCGAGCGAGAGCCCGGCGCCGGCGGCGGCGCCGCGCACCATGGCGATGGTGGGCTTGGGAAGCTCGTGAAGCCAGCGGGACACCTCCATGCGGCCGCGCAGCGCCTGGGCTTTTTCTTCGAGCGTGTTGCCGCCCAGCTCCTGCCCCTCGGCCATGGCTTTCACGTCGCCGCCCGCGCAGAAGCCGCGCCCGGCGCCGGTGAGCACCACCGCGCCGACCTCCGGATCCTCGGCCAGGCGGGGCAGCGCCTCGAGGAGCGCGTCGAGCATGGGCCGCGACATGGCATTCAGGCGCTCGGGCCGGTTGAGGGTGAGAACGGCCACGCCGTCCTTGATCACTTCCTGCAGATCATTCGTCATCGTCGTTCCTCCGGGGATGCCGCGCCATGTGGACTCAGGGAGATTCGGACTCCATCGCGGTCCCAAAGTACTCCGTGATGTGCTCGGGCGATAGGTCGTGGAAGTCCTTGAGGGCTCCTCTGAAGGCGTCCACGTTGACCGGCGTGTCTTCCGCGTCGAGGACTTGCGGCGGATGGGGGATCTCAGGCCTGGCCGTGTCGCGAGTGAGCGACTTTGACAGCAGGTCGAGGTGCGCCGCTCCCTGGTGGCGGCGCTCGACCGCGTCGGAGTACACGCCCGTGTCGAACCGCTCTCCGAGAAACTTCAGCACCGAGGTGTGGTCGAGGTTGTCGTGGACCACGACCCCGGCTTCGACGTAGGGGGAGATCAGAAACGCGGGAACCCTCGGGCCCGTGGTCGTGAACGGGTCATAGCTCCCATTGGGCGATTCCGTCCCGATGGCGAGCGGCGCGACGTGATCGAAGAACCCGCCGTGCTCGTCGTAGGTCACGATCATCAGGGTTTGGTTCCAGATGTCGGGATTCTTCGTGAGAGCCCGGTAGACTCGCCGCAGGAACTTCTGGCCTTCGTGGATGGACGCGGGCGGGTGATCGTCATTGGGCGGCGTCACATGGACTGGAATGTCCGCGTAATCCGGCTCGACGAACACTACCGACGGGAATGCTACGGTGGTGTCCTGGATGTCCGACTCGAACGAATCGAACCACCGGAAGAGCGGCTGCTCGGCGAGCTCCTTCCGGTCGTCATCGTGGATGGTCTCCTTCCACTTGTTCATCAGGCCGAAGATCGGCACGACGCCGTCGTGATAAACACGCCAGGTCACGTTCCGCTGAGTGAGCCAGTCATAGGCCAGGTCTTGATCCGGGATGATGAATTGATTGTCGTCGATCCGCGTGTACCCGCCCGTCGCAATGAGCCGGTTGGGCTGAGTGCTGGCCGGCAGCGGCGCGAACCAGCGGTCGCAGACGGCGAAATTGCGGGCGAAGAATTCGTGGATGGGAACCTCGTCCGCGGTGTAGTACCCCACGACCTGCGAGAGATCCTGAGGTTGGGGATTCCGCCCCGCGTAGCTCCGCACGAATCCCGTCATCGGTCCCTGCGCGCCGGGGCTGGTACCGAGCTGGGTCGCGATGCTCGAACGGTCATGTGGCGGATCCTCCGCGACTTGTCCCGAGAGGTGATGCGGCACGTAGCCATTCCCCTGCCAATAGTTCGCGTACCGGTCAATCCATCCTTGGTCGGCCTGGATTCCGTCGACCGGCGTGAGGTTCCATGGCGGGAGGCTCAGGTAGCCGCACATATGGTCGAACGAGCGGTTCTCCATCATGACCACGACCACATGCGTGATCAGCCGCCGGAAATCAGTGGGCATGGGCGTGCTCGGTTTCGTCGCCGAACGGGATGCGGAAGGCGTAGATCAGCTTGCCCAGCATGATGTAGGACGCGATGGTCCACGCAAGCTCGATGATCTCGGGCTCGGCGTAGTGCCGCCGGAGGTCGTCCCAAACCTTGTCGGGAATGGTCCGGTGGTCTCGGTAGAAGGCCTCGGTGAAGCGCAACGCCGCCTTCTCGCCGGGCGTGAACTCGGCCGCCTCGAACTCGTCGACCTTCGCCAACTCGGCTTCCGTCGTCACACGCCTTGCCAAGGCGTAGCGGGTCTGCTGTCAGTAGTGGCACTCGTTGAGGTTCGCGACGCGGAGGCGCGCCAACTCCTTGACGCGCAACGGCACGCGCCCGTGATTGACCAGCGGCCCGTAGAACTCGACGAACTTCTTGAAAAAGTCGGGCATCTGGCCGAACACGCGGTGCATGTTCACGTTGCCGCCCTGGGCGCCCCACCTCTCCGCCGCCTCGCGCAGCGCGGGGTCCAGCTCGCTCAGCTCCAGCATCCGTGTGATGGGCATGGGGATCGCCTCCCGCGGCTCGAATGTGTCGGTCGCGTGTGTCGGGGGAATGCCAGGATTGTTTCAGTGACGCGACGTGGCGTCAAGCGGCAGGCGGTTCGAAATTCGCCCTACAGTTCGACTCCGAAGTGAGTTAGGGTAGCGCCTTCTCGGGGATCAACCCTAACGAAGGGGGTAGCCATGGGAGCCCCAGTGGTTCGCTGCCTGGTCCGTCGCGACACCTACCGCGACTCGGTGGAGCTGATGCGGGTGGCAGCGGCCGTGGAGCAGCGGCCCGGGGTCACGCGCGCGGCGCTATTGATGGGAACGCCGCCCAATCGCGAGCTGCTGGCCGGCGCCGGTCTCCTCGAAGGCGAAGCCGGCGGCGCCGGGCCGAATGATCTGGTGGTGGCCGTGGCCGCGGTGGACAAGGCGATTGCCGAAACCGCTCTGGCCGAAGCTGCGCGCCTCCTCGTCGAGCAGTCGGCGACGCCCACCGCCTCCGGGGAGCGGCCTCAGCCGCGGACCATCGCCGCCGCTCTCGCCGAATTGCCTCAGCTCAACCTCGCCATCATCTCGACTCCGGGGCTCTATGCCACGGCCGAAGCGCTCAAGGCGCTCAAGCGCGGGCTGCACGTCTTCCTCTTCAGCGACAATGTCTCCATCACCGACGAGATCGAGCTCAAGCGGCTGGCCCGAAAGAAGGGGCTGCTGGTCATGGGACCCGACTGTGGCACCGCCATCCTCGACGGCGTGCCCCTGGGCTTTGCCAATGCCGTGCGCCGCGGGTCCATTGGGCTCGTGGGCGCCTCGGGCACGGGGCTCCAGCAGGTGAGCTGCCTCATCGACCGGCTCGGCGAGGGCGTCTCGCAAGTGATCGGAGTGGGCGGACACGATCTCGACGAGCGCGTGGGCGGCGCCATGATGCTCGAGGCCATCGAGCGCCTCGCGGCCGATCCCGGCACCCGCGTCATCGTGCTCGTCTCCAAGCCGCCCGCCGCCGTGGTGGCGCGGCATGTGCTCGACGTAGCACGCAGCTCGGGGAAGCCCGTCGTGGTGAACTTCCTCGGCGGCGAACCCGCCGCCATCCGCGCCGCCGGGGGGATCCCCGCCGAGACGCTGGAAGACGCCGCGCGGCTGGCGGTGACGATGTCGCGGGGGCGAAAGGCCGCCCCGAGCGCGCCACGCGCGGCCCGCGCCCGAATCAAGACGCCGCGACGGGCAGCCGGCCAGCGCTGGATCCGGGGACTGTTCAGCGGCGGGACACTCTGCCAGGAGGCCGCACTCATCCTCTCAGCCCGCAAGGCCGGCGGCGGCCATACGGCGATAGACCTCGGCGACGACGAGTACACCGTCGGCCGGCCGCATCCGATGATCGACTTCCGCCTGCGCAATGAGCACATCATTTCGGCGGCCAAGGACCCGGCGACGGCCGTCGTGCTGCTCGACGTGGTCCTCGGCTACGGCGCCCATCCGGATCCCGCGGGCGCTCTCATCCCGGCCATCGCCGAGGCGCGAAAAGTCGCGGCCAAGGGCAAGCGCATCATCAGCTTCGTCGCATCCGTATGCGGGACGGCCGCCGATCCACAAGGCCTGGCGAAGCAGGAGAAAGCGCTGGGGGCGGCCGGGGTGGCGCTCGCGCCGAGCAATGCTCAGGCGGCCCGGCTCGCGCTCTCGCTGGCTCGCGGCGGGTCGAGCAGAGGAGGCTAGTCCGTGACCGCCACGCCCGCGAAGACCCCAGCCCCCCTCTTTTCCGATGGCATCCGCGCTGTCAACGTTGGTGTCGTCGAGTTCGCGCTCGCTCCGCGGGCGCATGGCGCGACGGTGGTCCAGCTCGACTGGCGACCGCCGGCCGTCGGTAACCGCGGCATGGGCCTCCTGCAGGCCAGGCTCGAGGATGATCCCGACGATTCCCTCGCTATCCGCATCGCCGCCGCGAATGCGCGCGCGCTGGATCGCATTCTCGCGGCGCGCCCCATGCTCGCGGACATCCGGCGTGCCGCCGACGCCCTGCCGGGGCTCGGGCCGCGCCAGATCCTGCATGCCGGCCCGCCCATCGAGTGGGCGCGCATGTGCGGCCCCATGCGCGGCGCGGTGATCGGCGCCATCCTCTACGAAGGTTGGGCGGAGTCGGCCGACGCCGCGGAGAAAATGGCCCACACGGATCAGGTGCAATTCGCCCCCTGCCATCACTTCGGCGCGGTGGGCCCCATGGCGGGGATCCTGTCCCCGTCCATGCCCGTGGTCGTCGTCGAGAACGCCGCCGGCGGCAACAAGGCCTTCGCGACGCTCAATGAAGGATTGGGCAAGGTGCTGCGCTTCGGCGCCTACAGCCAGGAGGTGCTCAACCGGCTCAAGTGGATGGGCGGCGAGCTCGCGCCGGCACTGGGCGCAGCCCTGCGCTCCCGCGGCCCGGTGGACCTCAAGAACATCACGGCGCAGGCGCTACAGATGGGCGACGAGTGCCACAACCGCAACGTGGCGTCGACGTCGCTCTTCGCGCGGCTGATCGCGCCGGCGCTGGTGCGCACCGCGACCGCCGACGTCGCCGGGCGGGTGCTCGAGTTCCTCGAAGCCAATAACCACTTCTTCCTGAACCTCTCCATGGCGGCGTGCAAGGCGACGCTGGACGCGGCTCACGGGATCGCCGACTCGACGGTGGTGACCGCGATGGCCCGGAATGGCGTGGAAGTCGGCGTGAGGATGAGCGGCACCAATGAGGCGTGGTTCACGGCGCCCGCACTCGTGCCCGACGGGCTCTACTTCCCGGGTTACGGGCTGCCCCAGGCCAACCCCGACCTGGGCGACAGCGCCATCACCGAGACCGCCGGCATCGGCGGCTTCGCCATGGCCGCGGCGCCCGCCATCGTCCGCTTCGTCGGCGGCAGCGCGGAAGACGCGCTCAATTACACCAGGCAGATGTACGGCATCACGCTCGGCCGCAACGCCGACTACGGCATCCCGTCGCTCGGCTTCGCCGGCACTCCGACCGGGATCGACGCCCGGCGCGTCGTGGACAGCGGCGTGGCCCCCGTCATCAATACGGGCATCGCCCACAAGGACGCCGGCATCGGCCAGATCGGCGCCGGCATCGCGCGGGCTCCCCTGGCCTGCTTTAGCGCGGCCCTCGCCGAGCTCGGCCGTCGCCTCGGTCTCGCCGCGCCGTGAGCATCGACGCCCCGATGAGCGCCTTGGGCGCGAAGAGGCCCAACCGCCAAACTGAAGTAAGTCGCATTCAAGCAAGATGGAAGAGCCGTACGGTGGCGCGAAGGCTCTGATGAGCTCGACCAAAGACCGAAGAGCCGTCATTGCCGTCGGCGGGAATGCGCTGATTCTCGACGGGCAGAAGGGCACCATCGCGGAGCAGTTCGAGAACGCGCGCGCCACCGTGCGGCACGTGGGCGCGCTCGTGGCCGACGGCTGGCGCGTCGTGCTCACCCACGGTAATGGTCCACAGGTCGGCTTCATCCTCCTGCGCTCGGAGATCGCGCCTGATAAGGAGTTCACCCCGCGCCTGTCGCTGGATATGTGCGTGGCCGATTCGGAAGGCGGCATCGGTTACATCATCGGCAACTCGCTCGTGAGCGAGCTCGGGCGCCGGGGGCTGGCGGACAAGGTGGCCTGCGTCCTCACCCAGACCGTCGTGGACCCGAAGGACCCGGCCTTCGAGAAGCCGAGCAAGCCCATCGGCAGCGGCTACTCCACGGTCGAGGCCGAGCTGCACACCTCCCGCGACCATTGGGTGATGATCGAGGACGCGGGGCGCGGCTTCCGGCGCCTCGTCCCCTCGCCGCGGCCCGTGCGCATCGTCGAGGAGGGCGCCATCGGGGCCCTGCTCGAGGCGGGATTCGTCGTCATCGCCTGTGGCGGCGGCGGCATTCCGGTGGTCGAGGACGAGCCCGGCGTCTACCGCGGCGTCGAAGCCGTGGTGGACAAGGACTTCGCCTCGGGGCTGCTGGCGGCCAATCTGCGCGTGCCCGTCTTCATCGTCTCGACGGGCGTCGAAAAGGTGGCGATCCGCTTCCACAAGCCCGACCAGCGCTTCCTCGACCGCCTCACGGTAACGGAAGCGCGGCAGTATCTCGATGCCGGCGAGTTCCCGCCGGGCAGCATGGGACCGAAGGTTCGCGCCGCGATCGAGTTCATCGAGCGGGGCGGGCAGCGCGCCATCATCACGTCTCCGTCGCACCTGGAGGACGCCATCGCCGGGCGGACCGGCACGCACGTCGTGGCCGGCTGAGCCGGCTCAATTCACCGACTCGAAACCAGGGAGGAGCCACATGCAGTCAGCGTCCACGGGAGAGTATCGGGTCCGGCTGTGGGTGCCGGGGGACTGGAACGCGTTCTTCGGCTTCTTCACGAATGTCGCGCTCAACGTCATCGTCCTCACCGGCCTGGCGCTCGGCGTCGTCAAACTGCCGACCGACATCGTGTTCGGGCGGATCCTGCCGGCCTTGGGCATCGCGCTGCCCATCGGCAATATCTACTACGCCTATCTCGCCTACCGCCTGGCCAAGCGCGAGCGCCGCGACGACGTGGCCGCGCTGCCCTATGGGCCGAGCGTGCCCCAGTTCTTCATCTGTGTCTTCGTGGTGATGCTCCCCACCCTGCTCGCCACCGGCGACCCGATCAAGGCCTGGCGGGCCGGGCTCACGTGGGCCTTCGTGATCGGGATCATCGTCCTGATCGGCGCCTTCGTCGGCCCCACGATCCGCAAGTACACGCCCCGCGCGGCCATGCTGGGCTCGCTGGCCGGCACCGCGCTCGCCTTCATCTCCATGCGCCCGGCCTTCCAGAGCTGGGAGCTGCCGTGGATCGCCTTCATCTCGCTGGCTATCGTCATGATCAGCTGGATGGCGCGGGTGCGGCTGCCCTGGGGCGTGCCCGGCGGGCTCGCGGCCGTCGTCATCGGCACGGCCATCGCGTGGATCACGGCGCTGCTGGGCTGGAGCGGCTATATGCAGCCGACCCGGGTCGGTCAGGCCTTCGCCCACTTCGGCCTGCACCTGCCATTTCCCACCGGCGATGCGCTGCTGGGCCTCGGGGACGCAGCCGTGCTCACGCTGCTGGTCACGGCCATCCCGCTCGGCATCTACAACTTCACCGAGGGCATGAACAATGTCGAGAGCGCCGCAGCGGCGGGCGACAACTACAATCTCCGCAATGTGCTCCTGGCCGACGGAATCGGCGCGGTGGTGGGCTCGCTCCTCGGCAGCCCGTTCCCGCCCGCGGTGTACATCGGGCATCCGGGCTGGAAGTCCATCGGCGGCCGGGGCGGCTACTCGCTCGCCACGGGCGTCTGCATCAGCCTGATCTGCTTCCTGGGCCTGGCCGCGCTCCTGCTGGCGGTGATCCCGCTGGTCGCCATCCTCCCGATCCTCATCTATATCGGCGTCGTCATCACCTCCCAGGCCTTCCGCGAGTCGCCGCCCGAGCATGCGCCGGCCGTCGTGCTGGCCATCATCCCAAGCATCGCCGTGTGGGGGCTCGGTTTGGTGGACGGCACGCTGCGGGCCGTCGGGACGACGGCCGAGCAGCTCGGCATGGCCAAGCTGGCCGGCGTGGGCATCATCTACCGCGGCATGCAGCTTCTGGGCGGCGGCGCGGTGCTGGCCGGCATGATGCTCGGGGCCATCGCCGCTTTCATCATCAACCACAACTTCAAGATGGCGACGATCTACTCGCTGGGCGCCGCGGGGCTGGCCTTCTTCGGAGTCATCCACGCCGAGAGGCTCGGCTGGGCCCAATCGTGGCCCGTGGCTTTGGGCTATGTCCTGATGGCGGTACTCTGCGGCCTCATGGCCCAGCGCGAGACCGCGGCGGAGCCGGCTGCCGGAATGGCCG
>JBKPCB010000061.1:0-18759 GCA_046727155.1 Candidatus Methylomirabilota bacterium
GGGGGAAGATCAGCAGTGCGTGCACGGCGGGTAGTCCCGCGAGTAGACAGGGTTCTTGAGATAGTCCTCGGGCTTGTAGGTCCAGAACTGCGAAACCGCGGGGAAGGTGTGGATCACCGTGTTCTGAAGCTTGCCGCCCACCCGCTCCACCTTGCGCACGTAGACGTTCTGGATCGGGTTGCCGTAGTCGTCGAATCGGATGGGCCCGCGCGGGGCGTCGGAGAGGTCCACCTTCCTCAGCGCGCCGAGGAAGCGGTCCACGTTCTCGATGTCGCCGCCGACGGCCTCGAGCGCCGCCTTGAGCGCCATCCCGGTCACGTAGGGTCCCTCGGAGTAATAGGACGGGAGCTGCTGGTACTTTGCCTCGTACGCTTTGACGAACTTCTGGTTGGCGGGGGTCTGGAGCGCGGCCGAGTACTGCAGCGCGGTGACGATGCCCAGCGCCTCGTCCCCCATGGTGCGCAGCACGTGCTCGTCGGTGAAGGTACCGCCCCCGATCAGGGGCAGCCGCCCCTTGAGCCCGGCGTCGTTGAATTGCTTGGCGAAGCGGAGGGCATCGGCGCCGGAGAAGATGGCGTAGACGGCGTCCACGTCGCGGCGCAGCTGAGCGAGATAGGGGCCGTAGTCCGCGGTATTCAGCGGGGACCAGAGCTTCTGGACGACCTGCCCGCCGGACTCCTCGAAAGAACGCTGGAAGCCCGCGGCCACCTCCCAGCCGAAGGCGAAGTCGTAGCCGGTCATGGCGATCTTCCGGTACTTGAGATTGTCGTATACCCACTTGCCGAAGGGATGGGACGGTTGCGAGCTCGACCAGCCCGTGCGGACGATATAAGGGCTGCGCTTGCGCTGGGTGATGTCCTCGGCCGAGACGATGGGGAAGAGCGTCGGCAGCTTCTTGCTGTCCACGTAGGGCGCGATGGCGTAGCCTACCGCCGCGCTCAGCGGTCCGACGAGCACGTGCACGCCCTGGCTCTCGACCAGGCTCCGCGCCTTGGTGATGCCCGTCGACGGCTTGCCCTCGTCGTCCTCAATGATGAGCTTCACCTCCCGGCCGGCCAGCCGGTAGCCCTGCTCCTCGAGGTAGAGCTGCATGCCATTGATCATGTCTTTGCCATTGGCCGCCAGCGGCCCCGTCTGCGGGACGAGAAAGCCGATTTTGATCGGCCCCTTCTGTGCCCAGCCGACGGCCGGCGCGGCGAGAGTGGCGACGAGCACGAGAGCAATCGAGAATGCCTTCCGCATGAGCGTCTCCTTAGTCGGGTCTCGGGCGGCTGTTCACCCGCCCAGCGCCTGGAGGATCTTCTCGTTGCTCAGCGGCCAGCCGATGGCCGCCGCCATGAGCCTGAGGGCGAAGCGGTGCATCTCCTCGCCGTCCATCGAATCCACCGCGTCGGCGGCGATGACGACGCGGAAATCGCGGTTGGTGGCCTCGAAGGCGGCGCAGAGGACGCATGTGGTCGTGTTGATCCCGGCCAGGATGACGGTGCTCGCGCCGCGCCCGCGCAGGACGAACTCGAGGTCCGTGCCCTGGAAGGCGCTGTAGCGCTTCTTGCCGCGCACCACGATGTCGGCCGGCTCCAGCAGCTCCGGCATGATCTCGACGCCCGGACCGCCCTGGAGATTGTGCCTGAGGATGCCGCGCCGCGCTTTGGAGGGATCGTCGTGCGCGGCCTGCCAGAATGGATTCGACGCGATCTCGCCCGGATCGCGGTACTCGGTCACCACGTGGATGACGGGCAGGCCGAGCGGCCGCAGGGCGGCGAAGAGCGCGGCGGCGCGCTTGATCACAGGCCCGCAGCGGTCGGCCGCGAGCGGCAGCGTGGCCACCGCCGGGTCGAGATGGCCGCGGTGCATGTCGATCGCCACGACGGCCGTGGCAGTGGGATCGAGCCGGAGCATGGCGGGCGTCCTCGGAGACTCATAGCATAGCGCCGGACCGATGGGAAGCGTCCGACCTTGACCCCGGCGCGTCGCGGCGAGTACCCTTGGTCCGCTTCGGATCCCATGCCGGGAGGAGCCCCATGCTGACAAGAGTCGTGCTCGCGATGCTGCTCACGCTCCTCACCGCCGGCTCCGTCCAGGCCCAGCAGGCCGAGCAGCGCAATATGCGGCTCGTCGGCTCCGACGATCTCCAGGCGCGCTCCGCCTATCAGCCCGTGATCACGCGCCAGGGCGACCGCTGGATCGCTTATATCGGCCATCACGGAGGACAGCGGCTCAATCCACTCACCGGCCAGACCGAGCTCAGCGGCACCTCCATCGTGGACGTTACCGATCCCGCGCGGCCGCGTTATCTCCACCACATCCCCGGCGCCCCCGGAGAGGCCGAGGCGGGCGGCGCGTCCATGGTTCGCGTGTGCGGCGGCAAGGAGCTGCCTCGCGGGGTTCCTGGCAAGACCTATCTGCTCCGAACGCTCGGCAATCTGGCCCATGAGATCTGGGACGTGAGCGAGCCTGAGCGGCCCTCCCTCCTGACGACAGTCGTGAAGGGACTCAACGCCACCCACAAGAATTGGTGGGAGTGCGACACGGGGATTGCGTATCTGGTCTCCGACGGGCGGCCCACGGGCTGGCGCTCGAACCGCATCACCAGGATCTACGATCTGAGCGACCCGGCTCAGCCGCGCTTCATCCGCGAATTCGGGCTGCCCGGCCAGCAGCCCGGCTCCACGGGGCCGGCGCCCGAGGGCGTGCACGGCCCCATCGCCTACAAGAGCCGCGTCTACTTCGCCTACGGCACCGGGGCCAAGGGCGCGCTCCAGATCGTGGACCGCGACAAGCTGCTGAAAGGGAATCCGCAGGCCGCGAACCCCTTCGAGCCCACGGTGGAGAATCTCGTGTATCCACAGATCGGCAAGCTCGACATGGCGCCCGACTGGGGCGGCCACACCTCGTTCCCCGTGCTGGGAATCCCGGTGGCCGACTGGGCCTCCAATACCCAGGGGCGACTGCGCGACTTCGTATTGCTGGTCTCCGAATCGCTCAAGAACGAATGCCAGGAGATCCGCCAGCTCAGCTTCATGGTGGACGTCACTGTTGAATCCCGACCCTGGCCCGTGTCCACCTTCGAGGTTCCCGAGTCCTCGGGCCGCTTTTGCAGCCGCGGCGGTCGCTTCGGCCCCCATTCCTCGAACGAATCCTTCACGCCCATCTACTATGGCCGGCTCGTCTTCATCTCCTATTTCAATGCCGGCGTCCGCGCCGTGGACATCCGAGATCCGCTCCATCCGCGCGAGGCCGGCTTCTACATCCCGGCCGTGACGTCCAAGACCGACAAGCGGTGCGTGAAGGCGAACGGCGCCGAGCGCTGCCGCGTCGCGATCCAGACCAATAATGTCGAGGTGGACGACCGCGGGCTCGTCTATATCGTGGACAGGGCCGACACTGGGATGCACATCCTGGAGGTCACCGGCGCGGCGCGGGCCATCGCCAACTTCCCGCGCCCGGACCGCTAGTCTCATGGGCATCTACGTCGACCTCTCGGTGACCGTGGATGACCGGACCATGAGTCCGCCCTCGACCAATATGCGGCTCGAGGTCACCCCGCACCGGCGCGGGCCCGGGTTCTGGCAGGTGTCGAGCGTGCGCCAGAGCCTGCACACCGGCGCCCACATCGACTCGCCGCTGCACGTGTTCAAGAATGCGATCACCACGGCCGAGATCGCGCTGGATCAGGTGATGGGCGAAGCCCTCGTCGTCGATCTCTCCTTCGTCGGGCCCAATCACGCGGTGACCGTCGAGGATCTCAAGCGGGGCGGCGCCGGCGACGTCAAGCGCGGCGATATCGTCTTGCTGCGCACTGATTGGACCGACAAGATGTACGGCACGTGGCCGGACTATTTCACCCTGTCTCCCTACTTTCCGCCCGAGTCGGCCCAGTGGCTGGTGGATCGCGGTCCCAAGAACATCGGCTTCGACTTCTTCGAGGAGTATTGCGCCCGCCTGCCCGAGTTCACATCCGAGGATTTCGCCATGCACCGGGTCATCCTGGGGGCCGGCGTGGTGATCATGGAAGGGCTGACCAACCTTGGGGCTTTGCCGCGCCGCCGCGTGGAATTCGCCGCCCCGTTCTACAAGATCGCCGGCACCGAAGGGGCACCGGCGCGGTTCTTCGCGACAGTCTGAGCCGGAATAAACGCACTAGATTTCTAGTGCGTGCGGCGGCATGGCGAGCCGCAGGACGTCGCGGGGCTGGGGCCCCGCCGTCCGAGGCGAGCGCATATGGAATTGTGGCGCGCATTCCCCACCTGGGGAGGCGGCGCACCACTCCCGCGCTCCCGCGCGCAGGCGGCCTCTCGTGAAGCCAGCGATCTTCCATCGCTCTTTCCAGCGTCTCCTCGGCATCGCGTATGCACCACACTGCGCTGACGCGCTCACCGAGGAGGATCGCCATGGATGGATCGGTCGCGTGGGGAAGCGAGGCGATCCAGGAAACCGTGCTCCAGGGGGTGGCCGAATTGTTCGCCTACGTGGCTCTTGTCGTGGCCGTGCTGCTGCTGTTCTCGCTGGCGCTGCTGATCACCCAATCCGCGCGGCGCCGCCGCTTCTACTGCGCCCCGAGCGGGTTCGAGGTGGAGGTGAACTTCGAAGAGCGGGGCCTGCCGGGCATGCGCCGTCCGATGGCCGTGCTCAGCTGCAGCGCGTTCGAGCCGCCCAATGACGTGCGGTGCAATCGCCGCTGTCTGGACGAAGATGTCCGCAGGCTGTGGCAATCATGGCCGGCGCTGCCGCTCAGGAGGGAGCCATGACATGCCGAGTGGCTGGGCAGTCGGGCGGATACGAGCTCGATCCGGAGAACTGGTGGGGCGCAGTGGACGGCGAGATCCTGGAAGCCCTCGCCGGCCGCGGAGCGATGAGCCTCGCCGCGCTCTGTGAGCAGACCGGCGTTTCAGAGGGCGAGATGATCAGCTTCGTCGCCATGCTGGCCCGCGAGGGCCGCATCCGGATCTGCCAGATCGAGCGAGCCGCCTGAGGGCGCCGGCGCTAGCCGGGTGATACCTGCGCGGTGGCATCGCGCCGCCGCGACCCGGCGCCGGCGCCTCTTCCTCCTTCGGCCAGCGGCACGCCGTCACGGTAGGACACCCAGTGGCCGAGTATGGCCGGCACCCGCGCTCCCGGCGTGATGATACCGGTGAGGTTGAGCGGGTCGCAGGCCGACAGTCGTACCGCTTGTCCACTCGGGGCCTCGCGTCGCACCGCTCTCAGCGCCTCGAGAGCCTCGGGCGCTGCGAATTGCTCGCCCACGAAGCCGCCCACGATGCGCCCGCCCCTCAGCTCACCCCGCATCTCGAGCCGGCGATAGACTTTCAGCAGCTCCCTCCAGCCGGGCGCCTCGGGCTCGCGCAGGAGCAGATCGCGGAACACGATGCCGTAGCGCCGTACGTACTGGCGGGCGCGGGCTTCCAGCAGATCGTCGGGCGCCGGGGGCGGCGGCGCCTCGAGCAGCGCCCAGCGCCCCGTGCCGATGGGCGCACGCAGCGTCATGCGCGTCCGGCCGGGCCGCTGGCGCCGCCGCTTCTCGGAATGCAGCAGGCTACGCAGACCGGCGAAGCCGTCCCCGGTCACGAGCCCGGCTGAGACCAGCTCGCAGAGCGCCTCCTCCACCTCGATGCGCAGCCGGCGCACGCGCGCCGCGATCTCGTCGGTGAAAGAGGCGCCGGCCGCGCGCAGATGGGCCAGGACGTCTCGCGCGGGCGCCGACAGACCGGTCTCGTCAACGCCCGCGCGCGGCTCGAGCAGCCAGGCCAGGTTCTGGCGGCGCAGCAGCGTGATCGGCACCACGCCCGAGAGCCGGCGGCCGGCATGACGCGCGCTCTCGTGCCGCCGCAGCCGGCCCCAGGCCACCTCGCCCGACAGGCACAACTCGTCGAGCCAGCCGGGCTCGTATCGGGCGACCCGCGCCGGCAGCACCTCGCGCTCCCAGCCCGCCGCCGCCACCTCGAAGCCTTCGAGCTGCTCGATCACCCGGGCCAGCCCGTCCCGACCGTGCAGCTGCAGCCCCGGACGCACGTGCTGCCAGGCAAAGAGAAAGCGCATCAGGTCGGCCGCGCTCACCGGCTCGATCTCGCGCCTGAGCCGGTCGAGCGTGCGCCGGTGGATGCGCGCCAGCAGCCGGCGGTCGCACCATTCAATTGTGTCCGGAGCGGTGTCCGGAGAGAAGCGACCGCGCAAGACACCACCGTCGGCCTCGACGCGCGCGAGCGCCGCATCGATCTCCCGTGCCGCGAGATCGAAGGGCTGCCCGAGCGCCGCTGCGGTGATCGGGCCCACGAGCATGAGCCGGGAGCGCACCAGCTCGACCATCGCGCCTTCGCGATCCGACCAGGCGGCAGGGCGCCGGGCTGGAGGTTCAACCACGTCCGGCTCGAGGCGCCCCTCGGGCCAGATCGCCAGCGCCAGCGAGCGGCGCTCGGCCGCGACCCAGAAGCTCTGCGCTCCTACCTGGAGGCAGGCCGCGCGGCGCGCCCCGATCAGCTCGTCGAGCCAGCCGGTCCAGCCCGAGGCCTCGCCCTCGCGCGCGGGCAGCGCGCCCACATCCAGCAGGAGGTCGTGGAGCTCGTCGACATTGCGCAGATCGGGACGCGCTTCCTCCACCACGGCCGCGATGGCCTCGGGATCCAGGCGGCCCATGTCGTCGGCGATATCGGCCGGCAGCCCGCGCCGCAGCGCCACGGCTCGCGCGCGGCGCTCCTCGAGCGGCGCGTCGTCGAGGTAGGCGTATGGATTGGCATTGAGGATCTCGTGGGCGAAGACCGAGGGCTCGGGCGTCTCCCGCGCCAGTCTGCGGATCTTTCCGCTGAAGAGCGCTTCCAGGCGCTGCTTGAGCCCTTGGGCGTCCATCGCCTCGCTGAGACAGTCGCGCACCGTTTCGTTCACCAGCGGATGGTCGGGGATCTCGACGGGCCCAACCGCATTGTCCGCGCAGCCGAGCTGGGCGGGGAAGACCGCGGCCAGCAGATCCTGGGCCCGCATGCGTTGCAGATAGGGCGGCACGCGGCGGCCCCCCTCCCAGCGCAAGAGCGCCAGCGCCCGGCTCGCGTCCCAGCGCCAGCGCGTGGCGAACATGGGCGCTTGAAGAGCCGCGTCGGTGAGCAGTCGCTCGACGCCCGAGGGATGTACCATCTCGAAGACGCTCTCGAGCGGGAAGCTGTGCTGGGGGCCGAGGGAGAGCAGGACACCGTCGTCGGTGGCCGCGGCCTGCAGCTCGAAGTCGAAGCTCTGGCAGATGCGCTTGCGCAGCGCCATGCCCCAGGCGCGGTTGATCCGGCCGCCGAAGGGGGCGTGGATGATGAGTTGTTGCCCCCCGGCCTCGTCGAAGAAGCGCTCGGCGACGATGGTGTCCTGGGTGGGCACGGCGCCGAGCGCCGCCCGGCCGGCGGCGATGTAATCCCGTGCCAGCGCCGCGCCGGCCTCGTCGAGGCCGGCCTCGTCCATGAGCCACTGCGCCGCGGCCTCGGGCTCGTCGAGCCGCCGGGCGATTTCCTCGCGCACCACCGCCACCTCGGCCGAGAGCTCCGGGGTGCGAGCGGGCCCCTCGCCCAGCCAGAAGGGGATGGTGGGTGGCGCGCCGCCCGCGTCCTCCACGCGCACCCGCCCGCTCTCGACTCGCCGAATCCGCCACGAGCTATTCCCCAGCAGGATAACGTCCCCCGCCATGGACTCGACGGCGAAGTCTTCGTCCACCGAGCCGATGAGGGTCTCGTCGGGCTCGAGCACCACGTCGTAATTGGCATTGTCGGGAATCGCCCCGCCCGAGGTGAGCGCCGCCAGCCGGGCGCCCCGGCGGCCCTTGAGGCGGCGGCCTACCGCGTCGCGATGAAGCCGCGCCCCGGCGCGGCCCCGGCGCGTGGCGATACCCTCGGCCAGCATGTCCACCACGGCGTCGAAGTCGCGGCGGTCGAGCCCGGAATAGGGCGCCGCGCCGCGGCAGAGCGCGTAGAGGTGGTCCTCCTCCCATTCTTCTGCGGCGCAGGCCGCGACGATCTGCTGGGCCAGGACGTCGAGCGGCGCCCGCCGCATCGCGACGCGATCGATCTCTCCGCGCCGCGCCGCGCGCACCAGCGCCGCGCACTCGACGAGCTGGTCGCGGGTAAGGGGGAAGAGCCGGCCTTTGGGGACGGCGCCCAGCGCGTGGCCCGAGCGGCCGATGCGCTGCAGTCCCGTCGCGATGGAGCGCGGCGAGCCGAGCAGGCAGGTGAGGTCCACCGCGCCCACGTCGATCCCGAGCTCGAGCGAGGCGGTCGCCACCACGACGGAGAGCTCGCCCGACTTGAGCCGCTGCTCCGCGCTGAATCGACGCGCGCGGCTGAGACTGCTGTGATGCGCCGCCACGGCGTCCTGTCCGAGGCGAGTCGCCAGGTGCAGGGTCACGCGCTCCACCAGCCGGCGCGTGTTGACGAAGACCAGCGTGGAGCGATGGGCGCGGGCCAGCTCGGCCACGCGGTCGTAGATCTCGCCCCATTGCTCGTGGGTGCACACCGCGCCCAGCTCGTCGCGCAGCACCTCCACGGCCAAATCCAGATCGCGCCGCTGGCCCACGTCGACAACGGCGGGCAGGGCGCGCTCCGCACCGACCAGCAATCGCGCCGCGGTCTCGATGGGCCGCACGGTGGCGGAGAGGCCGATGCGCTGCGGGCGCGGGCCGCCCGCGGAAGTCACCAGATGCTCGAGCCGCTCGAGCGAAAGCGCCAGATGCGCGCCGCGCTTGTCGCCCGCCACCGCGTGGATCTCGTCCACGATGACGGTGCGGGCGCCGGCCAGGCCCCGCCTCCCGGACTCGGAGGTGAGCAGGATGTAGAGCGACTCGGGCGTGGTCACCAACACATGCGGCGGCCGCTTGGCGCCCTGCCGCCGCTCGGTCGCCGAGGTGTCTCCCGTGCGCACCGCGGTGCGGATTTCCAGCGCGCGGAAGCCCATTCCCGCCGCCACAGCCGCCAGCTCCCCCAGCGGCTCCTCGAGATTGCGGCGGATGTCGTTGGACAGCGCCTTGAGCGGCGAGACGTAGACGATCTCGGTCCGATCTTCGAGGCCGCCGGCGCAGGCTTTGCGCACGAGGGCGTCGAGGCAGTAGAGGAAGGCGGCCAGCGTCTTGCCCGAGCCCGTCGGCGCCGTCAGCAACACGTCGCGCCCGGCCGCGATCGCGGGCCAGCCCAATGCCTGGACCGGCGTGGGCTCGGCGAAACGGCGCCTGAACCAGACGTCTACTGCGGGATGAAACATGGGGCCAGTATAGCCAGAGCGCGCCGGCTCCGCATCGAGTGACCCGACGGCGGCCTCACTGCTTGCCCGTCACCCTTCGGGCGCTCACGCGCTGGAAGAGGAACGCCAGCGGCAGGCAGCAGATCGCCAGCAGGCTGATCAGCTTGAAGTTGTCCACGAAGGCCAGCAGGGTGGCCTGTCGGGTCAACTCGCGATACAGCAGGCCCATGGACTGCGGCACGGCGGCGAGGGAGCCTACGCGCGCCGCCAGCCCGCGCTGCATCGTGTCGAGCCACTTCCGATAGGCCGGGTCGTAAGGCGTGAGGTGGCTCACCAGGGCGGCCTGATGCACCTGGGCGCGCCGGGACAGCAGCGTGGCCACCGCCGAGATGCCGAGGCTGCCGCCGATGTTTCGCATGAGATTGTAGATGCCGGTGGCCTGGCCGAGCTGCTCGGTGCGCAGCGTCCCCACCGCCGTCGTCGACAGCGGGATGAAGATGAGCGGCGTGGCGATGCCGTTGAGCACCGTGGCCCACACCACATTGGCCTGGCCGACGTCGAACGTCAGATGGCTCAGCCAGACGCTCGACACCGCCACCAATCCAAATCCCGCGGCGATCATCAGCCGGCTGTCGAGGAGGCCCACCAGCCGCCCCACGATGGTCGCCGACACGAGCGCGCCGATGCCGCGCGGACTGATCGCCAGGCCCGCCTGCAGCGCCGAATACCCCAGGAGCGTCTGGAGAAACAGGGGCAGCAGGGCCGTGGTGCCGTAGAGCACGACGCCCATGGCGGTGATGAGCGCGGTGCCGAGGGCGAAGTTGCGGTTGCCCAGCACGCTCAGGTTCACGATGGGCTCGTCGGCGTGCAGCTCGCGGTAGACGAAGGCGACCATGGAGACGGCGGAGATCACGAGAAACCAGCGGATCCACACCGCAGCCAGCCAATCGTCCTCCTGCCCCTTGTCGAGCATGATCTGGAGCGTGCCGAGCCAGAGGACGAGGAAACCCATGCCCCAGTAGTCGATGCGACGGCGGCTCGTCCGGTGAAGGTACGGCGGGTCCTCGATGAAGGCCTGCGCCATCAGCGCCGCGGCGATGCCGACGGGCATGTTGATGTAGAAGATCCAGCGCCAGGAATAGTTGTCCGTGATCCAGCCGCCCACGGTGGGGCCGAGAATGGGCGCCACGATCACGCCCATGGAGTAGGTGGCCATCGCCAGCCCGCGCTTGGCGGGCGGGAAGCTCTCGAGCAGGATGGCCTGGGCGATGGGCTGCAGCGCCCCGCCGCCCACGCCCTGGAGCACGCGGGCCGCGATCAGCATCCCCAGGCTGTCCGCCGCGCCGCAGAGCGCGGAGGACCCCGTGAAGATCACGATGCAGGTGATGAGGAATCGCTTGCGGCCGAAGACGCCGCTCAGCCACGCCGTGGCCGGCAGAACGATGGCGTTGGACACCAGGTAGCTCGTGAGCACCCAGGTGGCTTCCTCGGGCGTCGAGGAGAGGTTGCCGGCGATGTGCGGCAGCGCCACGTTGGCCACGGAGGTGTCGAGCACCTCCATGAAGGTGCCGAGCATGACCGACACCGCGATGAGCCACGGGCTGTAGGCGGGACGCCACTCTGCCGTCTCGGCGGCGGGAGGCGCGGATACGGATTCGTCGCTCATGTCGGGTTGACGGGCCGAGGAACGCCCGCCATTATAAGCGCGAACTCACAGCCATGGCGGATCTCCACGATGAAGGTCTTTCCGGTCGAATCCGCGCGCGCTTCGTCACCCTCCGGCAGGCGCCGCCGCGCCGGCGGGGGGCGGTGGCGGTCGGCGCCGTCCTGCTGCTCGCGGCGCTGGCCTATGGCGGCTACCTGTGGTGGTACTCGCGCACGCACGTCTCGACGGACGACGCCTTCATCGCGGGCCACATCTCGCCGGTCAGCGCCCGCGTGTCCGGCACCGTGCTCCAGGTGGGCGTCACCGACAACCAGGACGTCAAGGCCGACGACGTGCTGGTGCGCCTCGACCCCCGCGATTACGAAGTCGCCCTCGCCCAGGCGCGCGCCGCGGCCGAGGCCGCCAAGGGTGACCTCGCGAACGCCGCGGCCAATGTGCCGCTCACCGACGAGACCACGCGCAGCCAAGTCCAGCAGGCCGAGGCCACCCTCGGCGCTTCCCAGCATGGCGGCGAGATGGCGACCCACGATCTCGAAGATCGCCGCAGCCAGCTCCAGGCGAAACGCTCGGCCGTGGCGGCCGCGGAGGCGTTCGTGCGTGGCGCCGAGGCCGACCACGAGCGCAACCGCCTCGACCGGGACCGGATGCGCGAGCTGGTGCGCCAGCAGCTCCTGGCCCAGCAGGACCTGGACCACGCCGAGGCGGCCTTCCTCAACGCGCGCGCCACGCTCGATGCCGCGCGCGACAAGCTGAACCAGGCGCGTAGCGAGGCGGCGCAGGCCGAGGCCGCGGTCCAGAGCCAGCGCGCGGCGGTGTCCCAGGCCCTCCGGCGCGTGGATGAGAGCCGCGCAGCGCTGGCCAATGCGCGCAGCCAGCGGCAGCAGGTGAGACTGCGCGAGGCCCAGGTGGATGCCGCGCGCGGCCGGCTCGCCCAGGCGATGGCCAATCTCCAGCAGGCCGAGCTGAACCTCGCGTACACGCAGATCCGCGCGCCCTACGGTGGGCGCATCACCAAGAAGAGCGTCGAAGTGGGGCAGGTGGTACAGCCGGGCCAGCCGCTGCTGTCGGTGGTGGACCTGGACGACGTGTGGGTCGTGGCCAACTTCAAGGAGACGGAGCTCACCCATGTGCGGTCGGGCCAGTCGGCCACGGTGACCGTCGACACCTACCCGGGGAGAAAGTTCAAAGCGCGAGTGGACTCGGTTCAGGCGGGGTCGGGCGCGGTCTTCTCGCTGCTACCGCCCGAGAACGCCACGGGCAATTACGTCAAGGTAGTCCAGCGCGTGCCGGTAAAGCTCACCTTCCTGCCCGGGGAGAACAGGCAGCACCTGCTCGTGCCTGGCATGTCGGTGGTGCCGGCGATCGTGCTGCGCTGAGCCGGCATCGCGCGCGCTAAAGGTCACGGCGTGACCGCTCTCGCCATCTCCGCCGGCTTGCGCTAGAGTACGGGGCGCACGGCCGACGTCGGGGCTGCCGCCGCGCCATCGCGAAGAGGGTCCCCACTCAGAGACTCAATGGAGAGTGCCATGAGCCAACCTCACAGACTCAGTCGTCGCCAGTTCCTCAAGTCCACGGCGGTTGGCGCGGCCGGTGCCACGCTCGGCGCGCCCGCCGTCCTCCACGCTCAAGGCAAGACGGGCACGGTGCGCGTCTGGGGTGAGCCGGGCCCCTACGGTGGCGTCGCCGTGGACGGCATGAACGAGTGGGCCCAGAAGAACGCCCCGGGGCTCAAGTTCGCCATCGAGACCATCCCGTGGTCGGACGTCTACGCCAAGCTCATGACCGACTTGGCGGCCGGCCGCCCCGCCCACTGCATCAGCGTCGAGTCGCCGATCGCCTTCCAGCTGATGGCCGAGGGGCTGCTCGAGCCGGTCGACGACCTCGTGGACAAGATCGGCCGCGGCCGTCTCATTTCCGGGATGAAGTGGGAGTACTGGGGCGCGTGGAAGGGCAAGCAGTACGTGATTCCGGCCCATCACCAATCGGATCTGCTGGTGGTCCGGCCCGACGTTCTGAAAGAGGCGGGCGTCACCAAGAGCCCGGCGGAATGGAACTGGAACGACCAGCTCGCCGCGGCCAAGGCGATCAAGGCGAAGACGAAGGCCTTCGGCCTCTGCTTCGCACTCGGGCGCACCATTGCCACCGACTACTACGTGCTGCACCTGCTGCACTCGGCCGGCGGACGCATGTTCGACGCCGCCAACAAGTCCGAGGTTGTCTTCGACAGCCCGGCGGCCGTCGAGACCTTCGAGTACATCGCCGAGCTGTTCCCAACCATGCCGCCAGGCGCCGTCGGCTACACCTTCCTCGACGTGGTGGACTCCATGGCCAAGGGGCAGACCGGCATGGTCTTCTACTGGGGGCGCGTTTTCGGTCGCGCCGCCGAGGTGGACCCCAACATCTTCAAGACCCTGGAGGCCTACCAGCAGGCCGCGCACCCGAAGACGGGCAAGCGGTACAACTGGAACGACTTCCAGGGCTGGCTCATTCCCAAGGACAACAACCCCTACGTCAACGAGGTCAAGCAGGCGCTCGTCTACATCCAGACGAGCAAGGACTGGCAAATTCGCTACCTGCACTCGCTGGTGCCCAATGTCTCGCCGGTGTTCCAGGACGTGGCGCAGGATCCGCGGCTCACGCAGCACCCGTTCTTCCAGACCAAGCGCCGGAGCATCTTCGAGTACTACACGGAGGCGCTCAAGAACGCGAGCAACTCGGGCAACGAGCTGCTCCAGGGCATCAGCCCGCTGGCCGGCATCGTCCACGGCCGCGCCATCATCGCCCAGGGCGTGCAGCGCATGCTCATCGACAAGCAGCCGGCCAAGGACGCGGTGAAGTGGACCCATCAGCAGCTCGAGCAGCTGCGGCGCGAGCACATCCGTCTGGTCATCTGAGCCGCCGCTCACACTGGATCATCTGGAGTGAGCGTCACCGTTCGCGAGGCCGGCCCCACCCGGGCGGGCGGGGCCAGGCTGCCGCACGCGCGGCGGCTGGAGCTGTCGGACCGCCAGCTCGGCGTTCTCTTCCTGCTGCCCTTCGTGGCCGTGTCGCTTGTCTTCGTCGTCTACCCGGCACTGGATTCGATCCGGCTGGCCTTCTACTCCAAGGAACCGTTCCGCCAGGCCTTCACCTTCGTCGGGCTGGACAATTTCCGCTACATCCTGAGCGATCCGGTGTTCTGGACCTCCGCGCGCCAGGCTGTAGTGTGGACGGTGGCCTCCATTGTGCTTCAGACGGTGTTCGGGGTGGCGCTTGCCCTCCTGTTGAATCAGGCCGTCCGGGGGATCAACGTCTTCCGCGGGCTCCTGCTCTTCCCCTATATGGTGCCCACCGTGGTTATCGCCCTCGTCTGGCGCTGGATGTTCAACCCGGAATTCGGCATCGTCAACGCCGGACTGCGCGGGACGGGGCTCGTGCGCGGCAACATCTACTGGTTCTCGGATCCCGCCTGGGCCATGGTCTTGACCATTCTGCTCAATGTCTGGAAGTTCACGCCTTTCGTCGTTATCTGCGTGCTCGCGCGGCTGCAGTCCATCCCCCAGGAGATCGACGAGGCGGCGCAGGTAGACGGCGCCGGCGCCTGGCAGCGGTTCCTGCACATCACACTGCCCCAGCTCAAGGCGGTACTGGCCGTGGTCGTGGTGTTCCGCACGATCTGGACCTTCAATAAGTTCGAGGAGATTTATCTGCTTACCCGGGGTGGGCCCGGCACCTCGACCTTCAACCTGGCCGTCTACGCCTTCGAGCAGGCAACGGCCAACCTCAAGCTGGGCGTGGCGGCAGCCACCGGGGTCCTGATGCTTCTCTTCCTCTTCGCCAGCAGCGTGCTCTATCTCAGGCTGGTCCGTCAGGAAGAGGCGTGATGGCCATCGGCCGCGCCACGCGGAAGCGGCTCAAGGCGGCGCTCACCTACACCGCGCTCGCAGTGATCACTCTCGTCATGTGTTTCCCGCTGCTCTGGGCGGTCGTCACCTCCGTCCGGCCCAACGACGAGATGCTCGAGGTGCGGGTGCTACCCCGGCACGTGACGGCGGCCCACTACCGGGCGCTGCTCGGCGGACGGAGCATGTACTTCGAGGCGAGTGACGCGGGCTACCGACCGACCACCGCGCCCTCGCAGCACTTCCTGGCGTGGTTCGCCAACAGCGTGGTTGTGAGCGTGACGACCACGCTGCTGAGCGTGGGCGTGAGCACGCTGGCCGCGTACAGCCTGACGCGGTTCCGGTTCGCCGGGCAGTCGGTGGTGCCCTACTTCAGCCTGCTCGGCTACATGACGCCGTCCATCATCTACGTCTTCCCGCTGTTCCTGCTGATCGTGGGCTTGGGTTTGGCCGACCGGCTGCCGAGCCTCGTCCTCGGCTATATCGCGATCACGCTGCCGTTCTGCATGTGGCTCATGTGGGCCTTCCTCAAGTCGGTCCCGATCGAAGTCGAAGAGGCGGGGCTCATCGACGGCGCGACGCGCTTCCAGGTCTTCCGGCTCATCGTGCTGCCGCTCGCCGTGCCGGGCATCGTGGCGACGGCCATCTTCTCCTTCATCGTGGCCTGGAACGATTACCTGATCGCCCGCATCTTCATCAACTCCGTCACCCAGCTGCCCCTGACCGTGGGCGTCATGCATTTCTTCGAGGGCGTGCACGTGGACTGGGGACTGATGATGGCGGCGGCCGTGCTCATGACGCTGCCGCTGGCCGTGCTCTTCATGTTCGTCCAGCGCCAGCTGGTCGTCGGCTTCGGCGCGGGCGCGGTGAAAGGCTAGGAGGCTCTATGCGCGAGTACTTGAAAAAGGCGATTCCCCGGGCGCCCGAGTCCGATGAGGCCGTGCGGGCGGTGGTCACGGAGATCCTGGACGCCGTCCGGCGTGAAGGGGACGCCGCCGTCCGCCGCTACTCGGAGAAGCTCGACCGCTGGTCCCCCGCCTCCTTCCGCCTCTCGCCGGGCGAGATCGAGCGGGGCGCGGCGGCCGTGAGTCCGGAGGACCGCGCCCGGATCGACTACAGCCGGGACCAGATCGCGGCCTTCGCCCGCCGCCAGCGCGCGAGCATCACGGAGTTCGAGGTGGAGCTGCAGGATGGCGTGCGGCTGGGGCAGCGGCTGATCCCGGTGGACTCGGTCGGCGCCTACGTTCCCGGCGGGCGCTACCCGCTCGTGGCCTCGGCTTTGATGAGCATCACCACGGCCAAGGTGGCGGGCGTCCGGCGCGTGATCGCCTGCTCCCCGCCGAGCCCGCCCAGCACGGCGAACGCGGGTGGGGGCATCTATCCCGCGACGCTCTATGCCATGCTCTCCGCCGGCGCCGACGAGATCTTCTGCCTGGGCGGCGTGCAGGCCCTCGGAGCCATGGCATACGGAACTGAAAGCATTCCCGTGGCGGACATGGTGGTGGGCCCCGGCAACCAGTACGTGGCCGAGGCCAAACGGCAGATCTTCGGCGCCGTGGGCATCGATCTGCTCGCGGGTCCGACGGAGATCCTCGTGATCGCGGATGAGACGGCCGATCCCGTCGTCGTCGCCTGCGACTTGCTGGGCCAAGCCGAGCACGGCCCGACCTCGCCCGCGATCCTGATCACGCTGTCTCGAAAGCTCGGTGAAGACGTACTGAGGGAATGCGAGCGGCAGCTACCGCTGCTCGGCACCCGGGAGGTGGCCCGCCAGGCCTGGGAGGCCAACGGCGAGGTGATCCTCGTCGGCAGCGAGGAGGAGGCTGCGCGCGCGGCCGACGAGTATGCCCCCGAGCACCTCGAGGTCCAGACCCGGAATGACGACTGGTACCTGGGACGGCTAAGGAACTACGGTTCGCTCTTTGTGGGCGAAGAGTCCACGGTGGCCTACTCCGACAAGAGCCTGGGGCCCAATCACATCCTCCCCACCGGCCGGGCGGCGCGCTACACGGGCGGGCTGTGGGTGGGCAAATTCATCAAGACGGTCACCTACCAGCGCCTCAGCCGCGCCGCCAGCGCGCGCGTGGCGCCGATCGTGGCCCGGATCTGCGAGATCGAGGGCATGTTGGCCCATAAGGCCACGGCGGACCTGCGCGAGCGCCGGTACGGGGCGGCGCCCCGATCCACGACCTGACGCCCGCTACTTGTAGAAGGAGATCTCCGTCTCCTTCCCCGTGATGAACTCGAGCAGCGCCGGCATGCCTTCGCGGGTCTTCGCGATGCCGCGCTTGATCGCGGGGATGATCTCGGCGGGCGCCGTGACGCGCTCGCCCCAGCCGCCGAAGGCGCGCGCCATGTCCGCGTAATTGCCGCTGATGTCCGTGCTGCGGTATTTCTCGGTCGCCACCTTCATCACCTTGAGCTCGATGGCCATCGAGTAGTTGTTGAAGAGCACGGAGAGGATCGGGATGCGCTCGCGCACGGCCGTCTCGAAGTCCATGCCGGTGAAGCCGATGGCGGCGTCGCCCCAGACATTGACGCAGAGCTTGTCGGGATGGGCGAGCTTGGCGCCCATGGCGAGCCCGAGCCCGTAGCCGAGCTGGGTCGTCTTTCCCCAGCCGATATAGGTGAGCGGCTCGGTGCATTCCCAGAAGGGCGAGAGCTGGTCGCGCGGGCTGCCGGCGTCGTGGGTGATGATGGTATTGGGCACGTCCACGGTGTGGAGCAGATCCCAGATCACGCGGTAAGGCGACAGCGGCGTCTCCTCGGAGGTGAGCTTGGGCATCCACTGGGCGAGCCACTCGGCCTTGAGCGACTTGATGTCCCGCGTCACGGCGTCCGCCCGGCCGCGCGGCTGGCCCTTGAGCCGGTCTCTCACTTCCGCCACCAGCGCGTCGAGAGTGAGCGCGGCGTCGCCGATGAGCGCGTGCGCGGCGGGGACGTCCTTGTTGAGGTCGGCCGGATCCAGCGTTGCGTGGATGATGGTCTTGCCCTTGGGCATGGCCACGCCATAGTTGGTGGTCGAGAAGCTGCAGCCGATGCCCAGGATCACGTCGGCATTCTGGAGGAATTGGAAGAGCGCCTTGGAGATCGAGCGGCCGCCGGAGCCAAGCGAGAGCGGATGGGTCTCCGGGAAGGCGCTCTTGCCCTCGAGGCTCGTCGTCACCGGCGCCTCGAGCAGCTCGGCCAGGGCCCGGAGCTGCGTCCAGGCTTCCGCGTAATGCACGCCCTGGCCGGCATAGATGACGGGCCGCTCGGCGGCGACGAGAACCTGCGCCACCTCGGCCACCGCCCGGGGATCGGGCCCGGTGCGCGTCCGCGGCGCCGGCGTGTAGACGAGCGGCTCGGGCACCTCCTCGGGGAAGACGTCGATGGGGATCTCCACCAGCACGGGGCGCGGCCGGCCGTTCCTGACCTGGGTGAAAGCGCGCCGCATCGCGTCCGGCACGGCATCCGGCATCGTCACCTGCTCGCACCACTTGGTCACGTGGCGAAAGTTGAGGAAGGAGTTGAAATTCGGCGGGATATTGGTGAGCCGGCGCGGATAGCCGCCGGGCAGCACCACGATCGGCACCGAGTCGCCGTAGGCCTGGGCGACGCCGCCGAAAGCATTCTCGGAGCCCGGTCCGTGCTGCATGGCGAAGACGCCAATCCGGCGGCCCGACGTCACGCGGCTCACGGCGTCGGCCATGTGCAGTCCCGTCCGCTCCTGCCGCACGATGATGGTGCGGATGTCGGCCTGGGCGGCGGCTTCGATGATAGGGTTGACGGGGTAGCCGATGAGAAAGTCAATCCCTTCGCGCTTCAGAATCTCGGCGACGGCGGCGGCGGCCTTCATGAGGATCTCCTTGTTATGTGGTCATACGTGCGACTGCTGATGACCCGCAAACTGTACTCCATTTTTTCCTCCGAAAGGAGCGTTCCCTGATGGCGAAGGCACACACGGTAGGCATCGTCGGGCTGGGCTTCGGCCGCGCGCACATCCCGGCCTTTCAAGCCAATGGCTGCGAGGTG
>JBKPCB010000062.1:0-43111 GCA_046727155.1 Candidatus Methylomirabilota bacterium
CGAGCACTGCGTGCTCGGCACGGACTTTGGCCAGCTCCACCATCCGATGCCCGCCGAGGGCCTGCGGATGTTCGTCCAGATGCTGCTCGAGCGCGGCTTCTCCCCCGAGGAGCTGCGCACCATGGTCGTCAGCAACCCCGCGCGGCTTCTCGGCCTCGACTGAGCGGCCCCGCGCGAGTGTCGCCCGTTGCGGCCTCCCGCCGCATCCTTTAAGATGAGGTGGCTCGAGCCGATCCCATGACCGACACCACCACGACTGGCCCGCTCAAGCGCACTCCGCTGCGCGATGTGCACGTGAAGGCCGGAGCCAAGATGGTCCCGTTCGGAGGCTGGGACATGCCCGTGCAGTACACGGGCATCATCGAGGAGCACCGTGCCGTGCGGCGCGCGGTGGGGCTCTTCGACATCAGCCACATGGGCGAGTTCGAGATCCAGGGCAAGGACGCGCTCGCCATCGTGCAGCGGCTCACCACCAATGACGCGACGGCGCTACAGGTGGGCCAGGTCCAGTACTCGCTGCTCTGCTATCCCGAAGGCGGCATCGTGGATGATCTGACGCTCTACCGGCTGGGCGATGAGCACTTCATGCTCACGGTCAATGCCTCCAACATCGACAAGGACTGGCGCTGGGTGACCGAGCACGGCCAGGGCGCGGCCCGCTGGCGGAACGTGAGCGAGGAGACGGCGCTGCTGGCCGTGCAGGGGCCCAAGGCCGAAGGTCTGGTCCAGCGGCTGGCCGACACGGATGTGACCCGGGTGCTCTACTACCACTTTCTTCGCGGCAAGGTCGCGGGAGTGCCCGCCATCATCTCGCGCACGGGCTATACCGGCGAAGACGGCTTCGAGCTCTACATCCCGGCCGGACAGGCCGAGCGGCTCTGGTACGCGCTGATGGAGGCCGGCAAGGCGGACGGCATCCGGCCCATCGGGCTCGGGGCCCGCGACACGCTCAGACTGGAGATGAAGTTCGCGCTCTACGGCAATGACATCGACCAGACCACGAATCCGCTCGAGGCCGGACTCGGCTGGGTGGTCAAGGCGGCCAAAGGAGAGTTCGTCGGGCGCGGGGCCATCGAAGCGATACGCGCCGCGGGAGTCAAGCGCAAGCTGGTCGGGTTCGAGATGACCGAGCGCGCCGTGCCGCGCCATGGCTACCGGCTGCTGAAGGACGGCGCCGAAGCCGGCGTGGTGACCTCCGGGTCGTTCGGCCCCGCGGTGGAGAAGTACATCGGCATCGGATACGTGAAGGCGGACCTCGCCGCCGTCGGGACAGTGCTGGACGTCGAGATCCGGACCCAGGCGTATCCGGCGCGAGTGGCCAGGACGCCGTTTTATCCATCGAAGGCAAAGAAATCCTAGGAGAGCGCGACGATGTCCAGGGTTCCGGCCGAGCTCAGGTACACCAAGGATCACGAGTGGGCGAAGGTGGAAGGGGACCGCGTCCGGATCGGCATCACCGCCTTCGCCCAGGAGCAGCTCGGCGACGTGGTCTTCGTCGAGCTGCCCAAGGTCGGCGCCAAAGTTGCCGCCACGAAGACCTTCGGCGTGGTGGAGTCGGTCAAGGCGGTGTCCGATCTCTTCGCGCCGGTCTCGGGTGAGATTTTGGAGTCGAACGCCGGGCTGGCAACGAAGCCCGAGACGGTCAATACCGATCCCTATGGCCAGGGCTGGATGATCGTGGTCAAAATGGCCAACCCCAAGGAGCTGGACGCGCTGATGAGCGCGACGGACTACGAAAAGCTCATCGCCGGCGCCGGGCACTGAGAGCGAGCATGCGCTATATCTCCAATACGCCCGCCCAGCAGAAGGAGATGCTCGGGCTCATCGGAGTCTCCTCGATCGAGGACCTGCTGGTCCGCATCCCGGCCAAGGCGCGTCTGTCACGGCCGCTCAATCTGCCGAGCGCCCTCGCCGAGATCGACCTCGTCAGGCTGCTCCGCCGCATGAGTGGCGAGAACGCGGCGGCGGACGACTATGCGTGCTTCCTCGGGGCGGGCTCCTACGATCACGCGATTCCGAGTCCGATCGACCATCTGATCTCGCGCGGGGAGTTCTTCACGGCCTACACCCCGTACCAGCCCGAGGCGAGCCAGGGAACGCTGCGGAGCATCTTCGAGTACCAGACCATGATGGCCGAGCTCACGGGGATGGACGTCGCCAATGCCTCGATCTACGACGGGGCCTCCTCGCTCGCCGAAGCGGTGCTCATGGCGCACTCGGTGACGGGCCGCGACGCCATCGCGCTGTCCCGGGGCGTGAACCCGCTCTATCGCCAGGTGGTCGAGACCTATGCCGAGGGGCCCGGGCTCAAGGTCAAGTCGGTGGCGCTGGGCGACGGCGTCACGGACCTCGACGCGCTCCTGAAGACCGTGACGCCCAGGTCGGCCGCAGTCGTCGTGCAGTACCCGAACTTCTTCGGCTGCCTCGAGGACGTCAGGGCGGCGGGAGAGATCGCCCACGGGGCCGGGGCGCTCCTGATCGTGGTCGCCGATCCGGTCAACCTGGGGCTCTTGACTCCGCCGGGCGCTCTCGGCGCCGACATCGTGGTGGGTGAGGGGCAGGGGCTCGGCGTGCCCATGAGCTACGGCGGGCCGAACCTTGGGGTGTTCGCCGCCAAGCAGGAGCTGGTCCGGCGCATGCCCGGGCGGCTGGTCGGCGCCACCGTGGACCTCGACGGCCAGCGCGGCTTCGTGCTCACGCTTCAGACGCGAGAGCAGCACATCCGGCGCGAGAAGGCGACTTCCAATATCTGCACCAATGTCGCGCTCTGCGCGCTCATGGCCACCATCTATGTGGCGATCATGGGCAAGCGCGGGCTCCGGAAGGTCGGCGAGCTCTCGGTGGCCAAGGCGCATTACGCGGCCAAGGCCTTCGCCGCGGTCCCGGGCGTCCGGCTGCGCTACGGTGCGCCCTTCTTCAAGGAGTTCACGCTCCAGCTCCCGAAATCCCCGGAGCGGCTGGTGAAGCGCCTGATGAAGGAGAAGATCCTGGCGGGCGTCCCGCTCAAAGCGCTCGACCGCGCCCACAAGGACTGCCTGCTGGTCGCGGTCACCGAGAAGCGCACGAAGGACGAGATCGACGCCTATGCGGCCGCGCTGACCGCGGCGCTGGCCTGAGGCCGTCATGCACGTCGCCAAGGCCGCCTACGACAAGGTGATCTTCGAGCTCTCGGCTCCCGGCCGCTTCGCCTACTCGCTGCCCGAGTGCGACGTGCCGGAGAGCGACGCCGCCGCGCACCTGCCGAAGCAGAGCATCCGCGCGACGCCGCCGGAGTTGCCGGAAGTCTCCGAAGTGGACGTCGTCCGGCATTACTCGCGGCTCAGCCTCATGAACTACGGCGTGGACACGCACTTCTACCCGCTCGGCTCCTGCACCATGAAGTACAACCCCAAGATCAACGAGGACATGGCGCGACTCCCGGGCTTCGCCCGGCTGCACCCGCTCGCGCCCGAGGCGGCGGCGCAGGGAGCGCTGCGCCTCATGCACGAGCTCGCGCGCGATCTGGCGGAAATCTCCGGGATGGACGAGGTGTCGCTCCAGCCCGCCGCAGGCGCGCAGGGCGAGTTGACGGGCGTGCTGATGATCCGCGCCTATCACCTGGCGCGGGGCGAGCGGCGCCACAAGGTGCTGATTCCGGATTCGGCCCACGGCACCAACCCGGCATCGACAGCACTGGCGGGCTATTCGGTGATGCAGCTGAAGTCTGACGAAAACGGCGAGGTGGATCTGGCCGACCTCGAGGCCCATCTCGACGAGGACGTGGCGGCCTTCATGATCACCCAGCCCAATACGCTCGGCCTGTTCGAATCGCGCATTCACCAGATCACCGAGCTGTGCCACGCCAAGGGCGTGCAGGTGTACATGGACGGCGCCAACCTCAACGCCATCTTGGGCATCACGCGGCCGGGCGACTTGGGCTTCGACGTGTGCCACTTCAACCTGCACAAGACCTTCACCACTCCGCACGGCGGCGGCGGTCCGGGCGCCGGGCCCGTGGGCATCAAGGCGCACCTGGCGCCGTTCCTTCCGGTTCCCGTCGTCGCCAAGACCGAGGACGGCTTCGCGCTCGACTGGAACCGGCCCCAGTCCATCGGCAAGCTCCACGCCTTCTGGGGCAACTTCGGCATGCTGGTGCGCGCCTATGCCTACATCCGGAGCATGGGGCCGGACGGCCTCCGCGCCGTCTCGGAGAACGCGGTGCTCAATGCCAATTACATTCTCAAGCGGCTCGAGGCCCACTACGACCGATCGGCTCCCGGCCCCTGCATGCACGAGTGCGTGCTGTCGGCGAGCCGCCAGAAGAAGCTGGGCGTCACGGCCATGGACATCGCCAAGCGCCTGCTGGACCTGGGCTTCTACGCCCCGACGACATACTTCCCGCTGATCATCGACGAGGCGCTGATGATCGAGCCCACCGAGACGGAGTCCAAGGAGACGCTGGACCAGTTCTGCGACGCGATGATCCAGATCGCGCGGGAGGCGGAGTCGACCCCGCAGGTGATCCACGACGCGCCGGTGACCACGCCGGTGCGGCGATTGGATCAGACGCTGGCGGCGCGGCAGCCTCGCCTCCGCTGGACCCCGCAGACGTAGCAGCCCGTGACGGCCTTCCGTCTCCTCGTTACCGAGCCGCTCGACGGCGCCGCCAATATGGCGATGGACGAGGCGCTGCTCACAAGCCGGCTGCGCGGCGGCGGCCTGCCCACCCTCCGCTTCTTCGCCTGGCAGCCGCCGACGATTTCCCTCGGCTACGGCCAGCCGCTCGACGGCCGCATCGATCCCGACGCCGCCGCGGCGTTGGGAATCGGGCTGGTGCGCCGACCCACCGGCGGCAGCGCCATTCTCCACGAGGGGCCCGATCTCGAGGTGACCTATAGCGTGACGGCCGCGGCGGACGACTTCGCCGGTGCCGACGATCTGCTGGCCACCTACCGCTGGATTGGCACCGCGCTGGAGGCCGGCCTGCGGCAGCTCGGCGCGCCCGTGGAGATGGTGCCCGTCAGGCCGTCCGATCCTGCCGCGATGCCGGCCTTCTGCTTCGCTCGCACCGGCTCCTACGAGCTCGAGGTGGACGGGCGAAAGCTCGTGGGCAGCGCCCAGCGACGCCAGGGGGCGGGCTTCCTCCAACACGGCTCGGTCATGCTCGGCGCCGCGCCGGTGCGGCTGCGCCGGGTGTTCCCGCGCGAGCGGGACCCGCTGGCGGGCATGACCACGCTCGAGGCCGTGCTGGGCCGCCGGCCGTCCTTCGGCGAGACGGCGGAGGCGCTGGCCGAGGGCTTTCGCATCGCACACGGCATCGAGCTTCGTCCCGGAGGTCTCTCGACGGAGGAGAGCAAGCTGGTCGAGTCTCTCACGGAGGACAAGTACGCCACCGACCGCTGGACCCGCGGCGGCTACCTGCCTGTCCGTGTCACGGCGCACTGATGGCGGTAACGCGCGAGTTCCCCGACGCTCCCCGGGTCGGCGTAGGCGCGGTGGTGCTGGACGGCGAGCGCGTCGTGCTCGTCAAGCGTGGCCGGGCGCCGTCAGAGGGGAAGTGGAGCATCCCGGGCGGGCTCGTGGGGCTCGGCGAAGGACTCGAGGACGCGGCCATCCGCGAGGTCGAGGAGGAGTGCGGCCTCAGCGTCAAGATCGTTGGGCTGTGCGGCGTGATCGACCGCATCGTCCGCGCCGACGGCACCGAGCCCGTTCAATACCATTGGGTGATCGTTGATTACGTGGCCGCGGTCATCGGCGGCACGCTCAGCGCGGGGAGCGACGCCGCCGAGGCCCGCTGGGTGCCGCTGGCCGAGGTCGACCAATACGACACCACGCAGGGGCTCGCGGAGATGATTCGCCGCGGCGTCACTCTCTATAAGGAAGGAGGGGCGGTCCGATGAAGGTGGCTCTCGAGGTCCGGAGCCCGCAGGACGTTCACGCCGACGTGCTCGTCGTCGGGCGATACGGCGACGGCGCCCGGCCGACTGCAGAGATTGCCGCCCTGGACCGCCGGCTGGGCGGCCTCCTCTCGTCCGCGCAGAAGACCGAGAAGTTCGAGGGCAAGCCGGGCCAGATCTCGTATTTCCACACCAGCGGCCGCATCCGCGCGGGCCGGGTCATCGTGGTGGGGCTGGGGCCGAAGAGAGAGGCCGGCGCTGAAGCGCTGCGCCGGGGTACGGCGACGGCCCTTCGCCGCGCTCGGGATCTCGGCGCGGAGACCGCCGCAGTCTTCATGCCGCCCGATGGCGCCTCGGCGCAGCAGCGGGCCCAGGCCGTCGTCGAGGGGGCGATCCTGGGAACGTATCGCTTCGACAAGTACCTCAAGGAAAAGAACGACAAGACGATCGACTCGGTTACGGTCGTGGAGCCCGAGGCCCGCCACCGGGTGGCGGCGCAGCAGGGCGTGCGATTGGGCGAGATCTGGTCCGCCTCGACATGCCTGACGCGCGACCTCGTGAACGAGCCGGCCAATGCCGTGACTCCGGCGTATCTGGCCAAGCGGGCCGCAGAGATCGCCCGGGCCGGCGGCCTCAAGCTCAAGATCCTCGAGCGCGCCGACTGTGCGCGCCTCGGGATGGGCGCCTACCTCGGCGTGGCTCAGGGCAGCGAGGAGCCGCCGAAATTCATCCATCTGACTTACACGCCCAAGGGCCGCCCGCGCCGGCGCATCGCCGTCATCGGCAAGGGGATCACCTTCGATTCCGGCGGCCTCGATCTCAAGCCCGCCGACGGCATGCTGAGAATGAAGGACGACATGTCCGGCGCCGCGGCCGTGCTCGGCATCTTTCAGGCGCTGCCCAAGCTGCGGCTGCCCCTCGAGGTGCACGGACTCATCGCCGCCACCGAGAACATGCCCTCCGGCACCGCCCAGCGGCCGGGCGATATCGTGCGGGCCATGAACGGTCTCACGATCGAGATCGGCAATACCGACGCCGAGGGCCGCCTGACCCTCGCCGACGCGCTGGCGTATGCGGCCAAGGTGGTCAAGCCGGACGAGATCGTGGACATGGCGACGCTCACGGGCGCCATCGTGATGGCGCTCGGCCTCGGCGTCTCCGGCATCTTCGCAACCGACGAGGCGCTGGCGAGCCGCGTGCTGGCAGCCACCGAAGCGGCGGGGGAGCGGATGTGGCGGCTGCCGCTACACGAGGAATACAAAGAGGGCATCAAGAGCGACATCGCCGACCTCAACAATATCTCGAGCCAGCGCGGCGGCGGCGCCATCGTCGCCGCGCTCTTCATGCGCGACTTCACGGGCGGCCTGCCGTGGGCCCATCTCGACATCGCGGGCACCGCGTTCGCCGAGCGCGACCTGCCGCTGGGGCCCAAGGGCGGCACCGGCGTCGCCGTGCGCACCATGCTCCATTACCTCTGGATGCTGGCGAACGGCCGTTAGCCTCATGGCCGGAGGCGTCGACCTCCACTCGCATACCATCGCCTCGGACGGCACGTACACGCCGCGGGAGCTCGTGCAGGAAGCCGCCCGGCGTGGCCTGCGGGTGTTGGCCATCACCGACCACGATTCGACCGAGGGCCTGGCCGAGGCGATGGACGAGGCGGCCAAGCGCCGGCCGCTCGAGATCGTCCCGGGCATCGAGATCAACTGCGACGTCGAGGGAGCGGAGATCCACATCCTCGGCTACTACATGGACTACGAGGCCCCGTGGTTCCAGTCCTTCTGCCGCGAGCAGCGGGAGGAGCGACGCCAGCGCGTCTACCGCATGGCCGAGCGCCTGGGGTCACTGGGCATGCCGATCAAGCCCGAGGAGGTGTTCGCCCTGGTGCGTGAAGGCTCGGCGGGGCGTCCCCACGTGGCGCAGGTGATGGTCAACCGCGGCTATGTCAAGAGCGTGCGCGAGGCCTTCGACAAGTATCTCGCCTCGGGCCGGCCCGGCCACGTGCCCCGCAAGAAGCTCGCGCCGACGGAAGCCGTGCGGATCATCCGCAAGGCCGGCGGCGTGCCGGTCTTCGCGCATCCCGGGCTCGCGGAGCGCGACGAGCTCATTCCGGGACTCGTCGAGGCGGGGATGATGGGCATCGAGTGCTACTACCCGGAGCATTCGGCGGCCCAGCGTGCCGGCTACATCCAGATCTGCAAGGAGCGCCGCCTGGTGGCGACGGGCGGCTCGGACTTCCACGGCCCCAAGGTGCGCGCCGCCAATCTCGGCTCTCCCGCCGTCCCGCTCTCGGCCTGGGAGGAGCTCAAGGCCAAGGCCGCCGAAGCCCGCGCCTCGCGACCAGGCTAAGCGCCCAGCTGAAATACCAGGCAGCCGGACGTCTTCAACGCTGTGGCGGGTGCTCTCCTATGCTCGCTGCCCTGCCGTATCCGGGTACTCAAGTGCCTGCTGGACTGCATTCAGGCCTTGGGCCGCGCCAGGGTGTTGGCGACGCATCCCCGGATCCGCCTGGCGGCGCTCCGCTACAGGCCGCGTGCGGGCAAGAGGGGATTGTTCATAGCGGTAGAAGAAGTCCTGTAGATCATGAGCGACGGCTTCGGGGCAGTCGATGACATAGCGAAGGCCAGTTCCAGGGTCGACCGCCCTCGCCGACCGAAGATGCGGCTCCGGCTCTCGTAGCTCGCCACTCACGCGCCCCCACATCAACACATTCCAGGCGTCCAATGTGAACTCGATCCTCATCTCCGAATCCTCCTCCTACCTAGGGCCTATCAGGCGTCGTCGGAAGGCCACGGAGTCCTGTCAGCGCACTAGCATGGCGAATGCCAAGGAACGGTGGCCTGGTAAGTTCTCGATTTATCTGTTGCGGCGCTCCCCGCTAGGCAAGACCTCAGGAAACCTTTACCGGAACCCTTTACCTGAGATTTCCAATATGGACCGACCTCCGCAGCCCACCTACTACGTCGTCTGCGCGCGGGTCGACCGGTTAACGGCGCCGGCGCAGCATGACCTGGATCCTTGAACGTGGTCCGAACGTGAACGCGGGATTGGGCATGATCTCACGCTGATCCTTCAGTCGCAACTCCCATCGCTGGGCAATCGACGCAAGTGAGAGCATCAGCTCCAACCACGCGAATCGCTCGCCCATGCAACCGCGCGATCCCCCGCCGAACGGAATGAAGGAAAACTTCGGGCGGTGTTGTTCAACCGCCGGCGCCCACCGATCCGGATCGAACGTGAGGGGATCCGGGAAATTGCGGGGATCTCTATGCACGACATAGGGGCTCATGAACAGTTCTGCGCCGGCCGGCAGCGTGAACTGTTTGAGCTGATAGGGCGCAACAATCCTGCGAGCAATGACCCAGACCGGCGGGTACAGCCGTAAGGCCTCCGAAATAACGCCTCTCGTGAGAGGCAGGCTGGGGAGATCCTCCGCTGTGGGCTTTCGTCCTCCCAGGACATCGTCGAGCTCGTGATGGAGTCGTTCCTCGACCTTTGGATGTCTGCTTATGAGATACCATGTCCAGCTGAGCGCGTGGCAGGGGGCTTCGAACCCGGCGAACAGAAGGGTGATGACTTGTTCCCGGATCTGTTTTTCCGTCAGGGCGGGGTCAGATGTGTCGCCTTGATGGCTCAAGAGCGCAGAGAGGAGATCCTCCGAAGTGCTGCGGGATGTGCGCCGCAATTCGACGATCTGATTCGCGGCTGCATCGAGCTCATCACACAGTTTCTTCAAGCGCACGTTGATCGGGATTGGAAGATGCTGGACGAAATCCGGAAGGAGATTCAGATAGTTGAGAATTGACAACACTGAATGGAAGACGTTCCCGAGGTCCTCGGCCTGACTGGAGAGATCGACGCCGAGGAAAATCTTGGCGGAGATGTTCAAACAGAGCTCGGTCATCTCTTTGCGGATGTCAAGATCGGCCCCGTCTTCCCATCGGGCGTGCAGGCGCTCGAGAAAGACCTGAACGGGCGCTGACAGCTCTGGACTGCTCTTGCCGTGGAACGCGGGCTGAGCGAGGCGACGATACCTGAGATAGGGTTCGCCATCGCTCGTGAGCAACCCTTCCCCCAGAGTCCGCTTGGCCAGGCCCAGCGCCCGACCCTTGGTAAAATTCCTGTGGTCCTTTGTCAGGACATCGCGAACAGATTCGGGGTCGCTCACCAGAAAGATCGTTTGGCTCCCCGCGCGGATGGTAACGGCGTCGCCGTATTCGCGCGCGAATCGCACGAGCACCTGAGGCCCTTCGCGGAGAAAATCGAGGAGGTTACCGATCAGCGGAAGGGGCCTGGGGCCAGGGGGCAAGGAAACGCGTCTCGGCGGGGTCGTGTTATCTGACACGACTCGATTTAACGCTTGCCTCGCCGGTAGGCAAGGGATTTCTGCACCCGCGCAGGCAACACCGCACGTCGACGCCGGAGGCCCGCCAATCAGCGGGCGTAGTTCGGGAACATCCGACGGAAGATCTCGGCCGGCGTGCGCGGGCGGAAGTACTCCATCTGGCGCATGGAGTAGTCGGCGCCGCCGCGGAACACGATGGAAGCCGTCGCCAGCGGCATGCCATCGGCGCCGAGCAAAGCCGTCTCGGTCCGCCAGAAGCTGCGCTTGCGGTCGATGGCTTTCACGTCGGCGAAGCGGCCCGAGGCGAGCAGCGGCCCCGTGAAGGGCGCGTCGGGACGGACGAGGGCGAGGTTGATCCGGTTGGTGAGCCCGCCTTCCTTCATCAGCAGCGCGCCCAGCCACCAGGCGACCTCGTCGAGCGCCACGGGCGCCAGCGCCGGATGGAGGCGGCCGTCGGGGGCGCGCCACGGCTCGCGCGGCGTCAGGCTTGCCCACACGCCGTCGGGGTCGAAGCGCAGGCGAACTTGGAGCCCGAGCGGGTTCACCGCGCCGCAGGCCAGACAGCCCTCGGACATCGGCAGCGGCCAGCCCTCGCGCTCGGGCTGCCACGGCGCCACGGTGGGCGCGGGCTCCTCCTTCAGTGGCGTGATGGTGGCCGAGGTGAGCGGCTGGCCGCTCTCCAGAATGCTGACGGTGACGGCGCCGTCGTCGGCGTGGCCTTCGAGCGGGAGCGCCGTCTCGATGGGCACGGATGAGGTGAGACGGCCCTCGAGGATGCGCGGACCGGCGGCGCGGCCGAGCGCCGCCGCCGCGTCATCGAGTAGCGCGACGAGGCCGCCGCCGTGGACGATGCCCGGCCAGCTCTGCAGCGGCTGGGGCGCGGCAAAGCGCCCGCGGCCGTCGGCGCCGAGCGCGAGCGTGGCGGCGAATGCGTCGGCGATCGTCTGCACGCGGGAGCCCTAGCTCACGCGCGTGCTATACTCGGCGTGATTCATGTCGCCGGCCATTCTACTGCCACCGCAGATCCAGCCGCAACGCGCGTGAGAGCCACCTTCGAGCTGATGCGTGGCCCCTTCGCGGCGGCCATGTGGACCAATTTCTTTTTCTTTGGCAGCCTGAACGGCTTCGTGCTGCTGCCGCTGTACATCCAGCAGCTCGGCGGCAATGAAGCCCAGATCGGCGTGGTGCAGGGGATGTACAGCGCCACCGGCATCCTCTGCCAGCCGCTGGTGGGCGTGCTGGTCGACCGAATCGGGCGGCGCTTCTTCATGCTGCTGGGCGCGATCGCGGTGACCATCACGAGCGCGGCCTTCCTCGTCTTCAGCTCGATCCCGATGCTGGCGGTGCTCCGTGGGCTGCACGGCGTGGCGTTCTCGGCGTTCTTTGTCGCCAACTACATCCACGTGGTGGATTTGGTGCCGCTTGAGCGGCGCGGCTGGGCGCTGGGCATCTTCGGGCTCTCGGGCCTGCTCTCGACATCCCTCGCGCCGCTGGCCGGGGAATTCCTGATCCGCCGATTCGGCTTCGCGTGGCTCTTCGTCGGGGGCGCGCTGCTCGGCGCCGCCGCGCTGGCGTTCGTGGTCCGGATGCGCGAGGCGCGGGCGCCGGAAGTCACCGGCGGATTCGACATGCATGCCGTCCGTCAGGGAATGCGCGAGCTGCTTCGCCTGCACATGGCGCTGATGTTCTTCTTCGGGTTGGGAACGGGAACGATCTTCACCTTCCTGCCGACCTTCGCCGAGCGCCTGGGCGTGACCGGGCTGGGGCTCTTCTATACGGCCTATGCGGGCGCCGCGATGCTGGTGCGCGTGGCGGGTGGCGCCCTGATCGACGTGCGGGGACGCCGCGCCGTGATCATCCCGTCCATGTTCGTCCAGGCCGCGGCGACGCTGATCCTCGCGCTGATTGCGATTTTTATCCGCCCGACGTCCAGCGCGCCGGTCCTGCCGTTTCTCTTCCTCGCCGGCTTCATGGCCGGCGCCGCCCACGGTTTCCTCTATCCCGGGCTGTCGGCGCTTCTGATGGACGTGACGCCCGAGAGCCGGCGCGGCAGCGCGGTGGGCATCTTCAGCTCGGTCTTCCTGGTGGGCACCGCCCTCGGCGCCATTGTCTTCGGCTATGTCGCCCACGGCCTGGGATACCGCGTCATGTGGAGCGCCCTTACGGTGCTACTGGTGGCCGGCTTTCTCGCGAGCCTGCGGCTGCGCATCGGCCTGCCCATTGCCGTGCCTCGTCCCGCCGTCCGAGTTGACTTGCCTGACTGAGACCGCCGATACTGCGCATACATGGCACCCGAACCGGTCAAGGACGCCAGCCCGCCCGCGCTCCCCGCGCTCGACGTCGAAAGCCAGCAGTGGGCCATCCAGCGCCGCCTCGAGGATGTCTTCGCCAAAGTCGGTGAGAAGTTCGGCGATCTCACCGGCCGGCTCGAGGTCAAGGTCAAACCCGACACGCCCTTCGAGCACATCGGGGGGCTGGCGGAAGCCAAGAGCATCGTCCGCAGCTTCGTCACCGCGCTGACGGACCCCGAGCTGTATCGCAAGTGGGGGATCACGCCGCCCAAAGGGCTGCTGATCTACGGCCCGCCGGGCACGGGCAAGACGCTGCTCGCGCGCGCGCTGGCGACGGAAGCCGGCGCAATCTTCTATCACATCAAGCTGACCAACCTCACCTCCAAGTTCGGTCCCAACACGGGCGAGGTGCTCCAGGAGATCCTGGCGGTGGCCAAGGAACATGGTAAGGGTGTGGTGTTCCTGGACGAGGCCGACGCGCTTTCGCTCGAGCACCTGCTGCCGCCCGCTCAGGCGCGCGAGGCGAGCGCGCGGCTGGTCGCGGCGCTGTGTGAGAAGCTGGACGGGCTCGAGCCCTTCTCGCGCCTGGTCGTCGTGGCGGCGACGAACCGCACCGATGCCGTGGACTCATCGCTCGTGGCGCCGGGCCGGCTCGACCGGCTCGTCGAGGTGACCCTGCCCGACGGGCCGGCCCAGCAGCAGATCTTCGAGCTGGTCAAGGCGCAGGCGGAAGCCGCCGCCGGCCGGCGCCTCGTCGCCGACATCGACTACCGCGCGGTGCTGCCGCCCATGGGCGGCATGAACGGGGGCGAAGTGGGCGAGGTGCTGCGCCGCGCACTCGAACAGAAAGTGCACGCCGCCGGACAGGGGCGGGACAACGGGCTGGTCACCACGCAGGATCTCCTCCAGCAGATCGACGCCTACCGGAAGATCCGGGGCGTGGTGGAGAAGATCCGCTACGGCCAGTACCTCTAGGCCGGGCGAGGGGCGAGCGGCTACTTCTTCTCTTTCTCCTTTTCTTTCTCCTTCGCATCTTCCGAGCCGCCCGTCGTCTCCAGCGTCACCTTGTCGCCGACGATGATGAACACGACCTTCCCGTTGGAGGCCTTGTAGGTCCACTTCTCCAGTGGACCCAGCTTTGCGATGTCAGACGGTTTGCCAAGTGTCTTCTCCAGCTCGGCCTTGGTCGACACGTTCTTGGCCTTGGTGACGATGTCCTCTTTCGTCGTTCCTCCGCACGACGTCACCAGCGCCAGCGCGATTCCGAGCACCAGAGCCGTGGGGATTGCCGTTCTCATTTGAGGTCCTCCTTTGTCCGGCTGATCTATTTGACCGCCCCCGCCGTGAGCCCCGAGACGTAGTAGTCGAGAAAGAAGACATAAATGGCCACGATGGGCACGGAGCCCAGTACCGCCCCCGCCATCAGCGAGCCCCAGTAGTAGATGTCCCCCCGTATCAGGTCGTTGGTCACTCCCACCGTGATGGTCTTCTGGTCGGCAGCCGAGGTGAAGGTGAGCGCGTAGATGAACTCGTTCCAGGACAGCGTGAAGGCGAAGAGCAGCGCGCAGATGATGCCGGGCGCGGCCACGGGGATTACGATGCGGAGCAGCGCCTGGACGCGATTGCAGCCGTCCACCATGGCGCACTCCTCGATCTCCTTGGGAATGGTGCGGAAATAGCCCATGAGCAGCCAGGTGCAGAAGGGCACGAGGAAGGTAGGATACGTGACCATGAGCGCAGCGGTGGAATCGGTAAGGCCCAGCGCGTTGACTACCTGGGACAGCGGCAGGAACAGCAGGCTCGGCGGCACCAGGTAGGTGATGAACACGGCAAGGCCGAAGCTCTGGGCGCCGCGGAAACGCAAGCGCGCCAGGGCGTAGGCCGCGATGATCCCGATGACCACGGCCACCGCGGTGGAAACCAGGCTCACGACGACGCTGTTGATCAGCCAGCGCCCGAACAGGGTTTCCCGGAGAAGCAGCGTGTAATGCTCGGTCACCACGCCCTGGCGGATGAAGAAGGGCACGGCCTTGAGGTCGTAGAGCTCGGCGTCCGATTTGAACGACGTGATCAGCATGATGTAGAAAGGGAACAGCGCGAAGAAGATGAATGGCGCCAGGCCCATGTAGTCCAGGGCGGCGCGCAGGCGCGGATGGCGGCGGATCGCCATCACACTTCCTTGCGCGCGTAGTGGAGCTGGAAGTAGACGATGGCCGCCAGCGCCGGGAACATGACGAGCGCGATGGCGGAGCCCTCGCCGATGCGCCCCGCCTGCAGGCCGACTTGATACGCCAGCGTCGCGAAGAGATGGGTCGAATTGATCGGCCCGCCGCGAGTGAGCACGTAGACGATGTTGAAGTCGGCGAAGGTGAGGATGGTGGAGAAGAGGATCACCACGGCCAGCACGGGGCGCAGCAGCGGCAGGGTGACGTGCCAGAACCGCCCCCACGCCCCGGCGCCGTCCGACTCGGCCGCCTCGTAGAGCTCGGGGTTGATGGCCATGAGGCCAGCCAGGATGGTAATGGCATAGAACGGCAGCCCGCGCCAGATATTGACGGTGATCACGGCCGACATGGCCAGGCGCGGGGTGCCCAGCCACTGGAGCCGCTCGTGGATGAGCCCCATGTGGATGAGGCTCCAGTTGATCACGCTGTAGAGCGAGTCGAACATCCACCACCAGCCGAGGGTGGAGAGCGCGGTGGGGATGACCCATGGCAGGAGCACGGCGCCGCGGATGAGCCGCTTCATCCTGAGGTTCTGCGAGAGCAACAGCGCGAGGGACAGCCCCAGCACCGTCTTGATGGCCACGGCCGTGCCGGTGAAGACGAAGGAGTTCTGGAGGGCCTGACGGAAGATCTCGTCTGACCTGAAGAGCTCGATGAAGTTGGTGAGCCAGATGAAATGGCCGGGCCGTCCCACGATGGAATCGGTCAGGCTCAGCCAGAGCGCGATGGCGAACGGATAGGCCACCAACCCGGCCAGGAGCAGCAGCGCCGGCAGCACCAACACGTAGCCGAGAATGCCCTCGCGCTGCAGAACCTGGCCGAGCCGCTCCATCGCTCCCGTCAGGCGCGCGTGCTGTCGATGATGCGCTTGATCTGGTCTGTCGCCCAAGCCATGGCGTCCTTGGTGGACATGCCGCCGATGGCCTTGGCCACCATGTCGGGCAGGATAAAGAGATCGTCGATGGCGCCGAAGACGTCGCCGGGCGGGGCGGGCCAGCCACGCATCCGGCCGAAGACCCCCTCGGCCGGCAGCAACCGGAGCTTCGGATCAGAGTTCCACACCGGGTGCTTCTCCCAGTAGCGCCACATCGGGTGGTTGAACCCGGCGCCGGCCTGGATCCACTCGGAAAGATTGTCCTCCCGGTAGAGGAATCGGAGGAGGTCCTTGGCGGCGTCAACATTCTTCGAGAACTTCCAGATGCCGTACCCGCGCGCATTCGGGGCGAAGAAACGGCCGGCCGGCCCAGCCGGCGAAGAATGATGGTTGATGTCGTCGGCGATGGGCAGCTTCTTGGACACGGCCGCGGCGTACGGGCTCACTGGATTGTGGATCCAGGAGCAGTGGCCCGAGTTGAGACAGCGGTTGTTGCCGGAGTCGTCCCAGGAGAGGACGTCGGGCTCCATGGCATCGGCGTACAGCTCCTTGTAATACTCGATGACCTCGGCCGTTTTCGGGGAGTTGAGCGCGATGGTCTTGCCGTCCTTCTCGGTCACCTTGCCGCCGTACGACCACAGGATGGACCAGAAGGTGGTGTGGGCATCGAAGCAGTGGCTGATCTGGATGCCGATCGGACTGCCGTTCTTCTTGAGCTTCTTGCCAGCGCGCAGGAGATCCGCCCAGGTGCCGGGCGCGCTCTCGCCCACCTCGCGGAACTTGGACTGCAGGTAACTCCCCGGGCAGGCCGGCCAGACGGACTCGAGCACCTTCCAGTGTCCCTTGATGAAGAAGGCATCCTTGCAGAAGGGGTAGATGTCGGTGCCGTACTTCTTGTTGAGCTCGCCCACCACATCATCGATGTCTACCAGCTGGTTGCGATGGCGCCAGCCCTGCTCGTTGTAGAACATCATGAGATCGTGGCCGGCCTTGGTCTGCACCTCGGCCGCCTGCTTGGCGGCGAGCTGCACGTTGGGCACGTGGTCGGAGCGCGCGGGGGTCCCGGTCTCCTTCGTGAATCTGGCGAGCAGCTCGGCGAGCTTCTTGTCGGACTCCGGGACGAAGTGGCTCCAGCCGAGCATCGTGATTTCGCGTTTCTGGGCGAAGGCCGGCGCCGTCCGCGTGAGCAGGATGCCGGTGAGGCCGGTGGCGCCAGCCGCCGTGTGCGCCATGAACTGACGTCGCGTGACTCGGTTCATAGACCCCCTCCTTCGGGCGGGTAGGACGGAAATAGTGCCGCGAGGATAGGGCGAGGCGGCACCCGTGTCAAGGTCGCCCGCTTGGTGATACCATCGGCGGCGGGCTCGGGCCCGACACGCTGCCTCCATGCCATCGATCACTCACATTCGCGTCCGCTACAAGGACACCGACACCATGTCGGTAGTCTACTACGGCAACTACCTCACGTATTTCGAGGTCGGCCGGGTCGAGTACCTGCGCCAGGCGGGCCTGCCGATGTCCGACGTGAACAAGCGGGTTCACCTGCCGGTCGTGGAAGCCTTCGTCAAGTACGTCAAGCCCGCCCGGCTCGACGAGCTGCTCGAGGTGACATCGCGGGTGAGCCAGCGCAAGCGCGCGAGCTTCACATTCACGTACGAGATCCGCAACGAAGCCAAGGAGCTGGTGGCGAGCGGGTACACGCTCCACGCCTGCTGGGATCCCGCCACTGCCAAGATGGTGGCCATCCCGGACTGGCTCGAAGGGATCATGCCCGACGCCGATCTCGACCCGGTCCCGCCGCGCGGCTGAGCCGCCCCGGGGGGCAGGGCCATCAAGGAGTGGAGAGGACCGTGTGCTATACTTTGCGACGGCTCCCGCGGTAATCGGGCATTCCCTATGATCCAGGTCGATCAGCTCACCAAGCGCTACGGGCCGGTCACGGCCATCGAGGACGTCTCCTTCGGCGTCGAGAAGGGGCAGATCGTCGGCTTCCTCGGCCCCAACGGCGCCGGCAAATCCACCACGATGAAGATCCTCTCCTGCTTCATGCCGGCGACCAGCGGCGCGGCGCGGGTGGCGGGCTTCGACGTGTTTTCCGACTCCCTCGAGGTGCGCCGGCGCATTGGTTATCTGCCCGAGAACGCGCCGCTGTACCCGGACCTGCCGGTGGCCGCCTACCTCGATTTCGTCGCCGAGATCAAAGGGATTCCGCGGAGCGCGCGGAAGGCGCGCGTGGCCGATGTCATGGATCGCTGCTTCGTCAGCGAGATGCAGCGGCGGCTGATCGGCAAGCTCAGCAAGGGCTACCGCCAGCGCGTCGGGCTCGCGCAGGCGCTGCTCGGCGATCCGGAGGTGCTGATCCTCGACGAGCCGACGATCGGGCTCGATCCGAAGCAGATCGCCGAGATCCGTACCCTGATCCGCTCGCTCGCCGGCCAGCACACGGTAATCCTCTCGACCCACATCCTCCCCGAGGTGTCCATGGTCTGCGATGGTGTCATCATCATCAACCGCGGCCGGATCGTGGCCCGGGGGACGGAGTCCGAGCTCGTGGCCCAGGTGTTCCCGACCGCGCGCATCGAGCTGCGCGTGCGCGCCCCGCAAGGCGATGTGGCTGGGGCGCTGCGCGCCGTGGCCGGCGTGCTGGCGGTCCAGCCACTGCAGTCCCGCGACGGCAGCGCCGCGTTCGTCGTCGAATCCTCGCACGGCCGGGACGTGAGCGGGGAGCTGGTCAGGCTCGTGACGAGCCGCGGCTGGGAGCTGCGCGAGCTGCGCCAGGCGGGAATGAGCCTCGAGGACGTCTTCCTGCGGGTGGTGGCGGGGGAAGAAGCCCCGGAGCCGTCCGCGCCGGTGGAGGCCGCCTGATGCGCTGGTGGGCTGTGTTCAAGAAGGAGATGTGGCTGTATTTCGGCTCGCCGGTCGCTTATGTCGTGTTCACCTTCTTCCTCCTCATTTCGGGGTGGTTCTTCAGCCAGATCTTCCTCTATTACAGCAACGCCTCCATGCAGGCCTTCATGCAGCCGCAGTTCGGGCAGAGCCTGAACATCACGGACAACGTGATGCGCCCGCTCTTCTCCAACATGGCCGTGGTGCTCCTGTTCTTTGTCCCGATGCTGACGATGCGGCTCTTCGCCGAAGAGAAGAAGTCGGGCACTATCGAGCTGCTGCTCACCTACCCGATTCGCGACGGCGAGGTGCTGGCGGGAAAGTTCCTGGCCGCCGGGGCGCTTTTCGTGGTCCTGCTGGCCTTGACGCTCGTCTACCCGACTCTCGTCGCGTTCTTTACGCGCATCGAGTGGGGCCCGATCCTCTCCGGCTACCTCGGGCTGCTCCTGGCGGGCGCTACTTTCCTGGCGGTCGGCGTCCTGATCTCGTCGCTGACCGAGAACCAGATCGTCGCGGGCTTCGGCACCTTCGGCGTGCTCTTGGCGCTCTGGATCGTCAGCTGGGGAGCCGAGTTCGCCGGCCCGAACCTCCGGGCTCTGCTCCAGTACCTCTCCATCACCGAACACATGGACGGATTCAGCCGGGGCATCATCGACACCAAAGACCTCGTCTACTACCTCACCGCGATCGCGCTGGCTTTGTTCCTCACCCTGCGATCGCTCGAGTCGAAGCGGTGGCGGGGGTAGCGGCGTGATCTTCCTCAAGCGATACGCGGCCTGGCTCGGGGCGGCATGTCTCCTGGCGGGCGGGCTGCTGAATCTGTCGCCATGGCAGGGGATGCCGTTCAAGTGGGCGCTGCTCGTCGTGGGGAGCCTCCTGCTCTTCGTCGCGCTCACCCTCAATGCCGAGGAGCTGCGCGGGCTCCTGGACCTGCGCGCGACGCGCTACGGCGCCGGTGCGGTGGTGCTGGCGCTGCTGGCGCTGGGCGTCGTGGCGTTCGGGAACGCCGTCTCGTACCGGCACAGCCACCGCTGGGACCTGACCGAGAACCGCCGCAATAGCATCTCGCCCCAGACCATCCAGGTGCTGCGGGCGCTCAAGACGCCGGTGAGCGCCATCGCGTTCTTCCGCTCCGACACGCCCGGCAAGCGGACCGCCGAGGACCTGCTCAACCAGTACGCCTCCTACTCGGGCGGCAAGTTCACGTGGCGGCTCGAAGACACCGACCGCGCTGTGGCGCTCGCGCGGCAGTACAACGTGGACAGCTACGGAACCGTCGTGCTCGAAACCGGTTCCGGCCCGGACGCCAGGACCGAGAAGGTGATGGACGCCGAGGAAGAAAAGCTCACCAATGCCCTCGTCAAGCTGACGCGCTCAGGCAAGCGCCTCGTCTATCTGGTCAAGGGCCACGGCGAGCGTGAGATCGGCAATACGGACAAGGCGGGATTCAGCCAGGCCAAGGACCAGATGGAGAAGGCCAATTACGAAGTGAAAGAGCTGGTCCTGGCACGCGATCCCAAGGTGCCCGAGGATGCGTCCATCGTCGTCGTCCCCGGCCCCAAGACCGATCCGTTTCCGCAGGAGCTGTCCGCTCTCGATGCCTATATCGCCCGCGGCGGCAAGGTCTTCTTCATGGCGACGCCGTTCCAGGGCGAGGGCCTGACCAAGTATTTGGCGAAGTACGGCGTCATCGTCGACGACGACGTAGTGATCGAGCTCAATCCCTTGGGCCAGCTCTTCGGCACCGGGCCGCTCGTGCCCATCGTCAACCAGTACGATTCGCATCCGATTACGAGAGACATGGCCGGAGTCATGACGCTCTTCCCCCTCACACGCTCCGTCGATGTCGCCAAGACGCCCCCCAAGGGGATCCAGGTCGATACCCTGGCAAAGACGAGCCGGCAGTCCTGGGGAGAAACCGACAAGAGCGTGTTCCAGAAGGGCACGGCCCAGCCGGACCCGGGCGAGAAGATGGGGCCGCTGCCCGTCGCCCTGGTCGCGACCATCGAGCCCCAGGTCGAGGTCAAGTCGGGCGCCAAACCGGTCGGCGCCGACGAAAAGAAGACGCCCAAGGCGCGCATCGTGGTCGTGGGCACCGCCGACTTCGCCTCGAATCAGTTCCTGAGCGCGCAGGGTAACCGCGATTTCTTCCTCAACGTGGTGTCGTGGCTGGCCGAAGAGGAAGATTTGATCTCGGTGAGGCCCAAGGACACGCGCCAGAATCCCGTCTTGCTCACCTCGGCGCAGTCCAACGTGGTGCTGTTGGTGCCGCTGGCCCTCCTTCCCGGCGCCGTGCTGGCCTGCGGGATCGTGGTGATCGTCCGGCGCCGCCGTTCGAAGTAGCCGAACTCCCGCCATGAATTGGAAGACGCTCGCGGTCCTCGTGGCGCTGGCCGCCGGCCTCGGCGCATTCCTCGTCTACGACACCTACTGGCTCACGCCGGCGCGCGAGCAGTCCGAGTCGACAAAGGGACGGCTCTGGACTGTCGAGCCCAAGGACGTCGAGGGCGTCACCATCAAGCGGAGAACGGAGACGGTCCACCTCAAGCGGACGGCCGACGGCTGGGACATGCTGGAGCCGGTCAAGACGCGCGCCGACCGCGCGGTGATCAACGATCTCGTGACGAGCCTCGTCACGCTCCGCAAGGACCGCGAAATCGATCCCAATCCCTCCAAGCCGGCCGACTTCGGGCTCGAGCCGCCGGCCGCCGAGGTGCGGGTCGAGGTCAAGGGGCGCCCCGAGCCCTTGACGCTGCTCCTCGGAGGCAAGAATCCCACGGGCGTCTGGGTCTACGCCCGCGAAGGCACCAAGCCCCCGGTCTTTACGGTGGGGGAGGTCGCCCTGCGCGACGCCACGCGCGACGCCAGCGACTTGAGGGACCGCGCCGTCGTCGCATTCGATCGGAAGAGCGTGAGCCAGATCGATCTGGAATTCGACGGCGACAGGATGTCGGTCGCGGCGGATGAGTCCGGCGCATGGCGTCTCGTCAAGCCCGGGCCGTATCGGGCCGACGCCGAGCTGATCACGGACTTTCTCGACAAGCTCAATGCGGCCCGCACTAAGGAGTTCGCGGCGGATGGGCCCAAGTCGCTGGCGCCTTGGGGCTTGGATCGGCCGGCCCGGGTGACGCTCTGGATCGGGCGCGACAAGGAGCGCGCCGCGAAGACGATTCTCTTCGGCCGACGGGACGCCGCGAAGAAAGGCATCTACGTCATGCGCGCAGGCGAGCCCTCGGTGATGCTGGTGGGCGAGGATCTGTGGACCGCTTTCCCAAAGACCGCGGCGGTTCTGCGCGATAAGGTCGTGCTGGCGTATCCCTACGACAAGGCCGCCCGCATCGAGCTGGAGAACGCCCAGGGCAATGTCAAGCTGGAGCGCGATGGATCGGGCTGGAAGATCACGGCGCCCGAGCCGCTCAAGGCCGACCCCGCCGCGGTCAACTCGCTGCTGTGGGCCGTGCGCGATCTCCGTGCCGCCGGATTCCTGGGCGAGAGTGCGGCGGACATCCCGCGCTGGATCCCCAAGCCGGACGTCACCGTGCGCATCTGGGAGGAAGGCGCCAAGGAGCCGAAGACCCTGCTCGTGAAATCCTCAGCCGAGATGCGCGGCAAGGAGCCCATGGCGGTGGCCGCGGTGGCGGGCGAGGGCCCCGTGTCGCTCGTTCGCGCCCAGGCGCTGAAGGACCTGGCCAAGACCGTGGCGGACCTGCGTGACAAGTCCATCTTTCCGGCTTTCGACCTCAGGGACGTGAAGCGCGCGCGCGTGAGCGCGGGTGGCAAGGGCCTGCTGGTCGAGCGGAGCGGGGACAGCGACTGGAAGACGCTCGAGCCGATCCCGGGGCCGGCGAAGGAGGGCCGGGTGACGAATCTCCTGCTCACCCTCAAGGCGCTTCGCTGGAAGGAGATTGTCTCGCCCAAGGGGGATGACGCCCCTCGCTACGGCCTGGACCGGCCCGTCCTCGAGGTCAGCCTGCTCAAGGCCGACGGCGGTGAGCTGGGGGCGCTCCTGGTGGGGAAAGAAGCCGGCGGTGTCACCTATGTGAGAGTGCGGACGGCGCCGACGATCTATGCGGTCGAGAGCAAAGCCCTGGAGGATCTGAAAAAGGCGCAAACCGAGATTCCCGCTCAGAAAACTGCCGGCGCCGGGCCCGGACCCGGTTGACCGCTTTCCTTCTCATCGGTAGTATCTCGGCATGATCGGTGGTCCGTACCTCAAACAGATCGAGCTGGGCCCGATGCAGAACTTCGTCTATGTCATCGGCGACCCGGAGACGCGCGACTGCGTCGTCGTGGATCCCGCGTGGGAAATCGACGCGATTCTCGACACCATCAACCGGGACGGGATGACGCTCAAGGGCGCGCTCGTCACCCATACCCATCAAGATCACGTGGGCGGCCATCTCTTCGGCTTCGACATTCCCGGCGTCGAAGAGATGCTCGGCAAGTCGCCCACCAAGATTTATGTCCACAAGGCCGAGCGCGAGTTTCTCCGCGGCCTGGGCTCGGACGTCGTCAAGGTGGACGGCGGCGACACCCTGCAGGTCGGGCGGCTCACCGTCACCTTCATCCACACCCCCGGCCACACGCCCGGCTCCCAGTGCTTTCTCGTGGACGGTCGGCTCGTTTCGGGCGACACCTTGTTCATCCGATCCTGCGGGCGAACCGATCTGCCGGGCAGCGACCCCAAGGAGATGTACTACTCGCTCACCCAGCGGCTCGCCGCGCTCCCCGACGATACCGTGGTCTTCCCCGGGCACAACTACGGCGGCGAGTCCACGACCATCGGCGCCGAGAAGCGCCAGAACCCCATGATGAACTTCCGTTCCATGACCGAGTTCCTGCAGGCCATGGGAACGCCGGGCTGACATCGCCCCGCCAGCGCTCCTCGTCGTCAACCCTGCGGCCGGCGGAGGCCGCACCCGCAAGCTCTGGCCCACCATTCGCGACACTCTGAGCAGACTCCATTTCCCCTTCGAGCATGTCGAGACCCGCGAGACCGGTGACGCGCTGAGCCTGGCGGCCGACGCCGTGAGCCGATCCGTCCCGCTCGTCGTGGCCGTCGGCGGTGACGGGACGCTGCATGAGGTTGTCAACGGTGTCACGAGCGAGGACGCCCGGCCTCGCGCCGTGGTCGGCGTCGTGATGACGGGGCGCGGGCGCGACGCGTGCCGGAATCTCGGCTTGCCGCGCGATCCGCTGGACGCGGCCCGGCGAGTGGTTGCGGGCCGCGAGGTGCGGCGGGATCTGGGATTGGCGCGCTGGCCCGGTGGCAGTCGGTACTTCGTCAATGCCGCCGGCGTGGGCTTCGACGCCCTGGTGGCCGCGCGCGCCGCGCGGCTGGGTGGCGGCGCCGTTCCCTATCTGCGCGCCGTGTTTGGCTCGCTCCTGGCTTACCGGCCGATGGAGCTCACGCTGGACAGCGACAGCGCCGGCGAGTGGCGCGGCCATGCGGCCGGCGTCATCGTCGCCAACGGCGCCTACTTCGGCGGCGGCATGCGTATCGCGCCAGGCGCCGATCCCGCCGACGGCGCTTTGGATCTGGTGCGGCTGGGCGCCTTCGGTCGGTTGGAGCTGCTCGCGTGGCTGCCGACGATCTACTGGGGCGGTCATATCGGAAACGCGAAGGTTGCCCTTGCGCGGGTCCGGACCGTCCGGATCGCAGCGCCCGCATCGCCGCTCGTGCAGCTCGACGGCGAAGTCTGCGGCGCCACACCGCTCGAGGTCACCGTCTGCGCGGGCGCGCTCCGCTTACGGATCTGAAGACCGTGCCGCTCGGCCCGGTGCGCGGGCCGAGCGGCCTGAAACAGTCACTTCTTCTTCGTTACGCTCTGGCCCGGGCCGGCTCAGGGCGCTTGCAGCCGCACTGCCTTGACCAGAAAGTCGGCGCGGCGATTCTTCATCCAGCAGGATTCACCCTGGACGCGACACGTCGGCCGCTCCTCGCCGTAGCTGACGGCCATGATCCGTTCAGCCGGCACACCGTGATCGATGAGATAGGCCTTCACCGCATTGGCGCGCCGTTCGGCAAGCGCCCGGTTGTACGGAACGGTCCCGCGCTGATCGGCTCCGCCCTCGACGACGACACGATACTCGGGGTGAGCTCTCAGCCAGTCAGCGTTCTTTTCGAGCGTCTTCGCGTCGGCGGTGCGGATCTCGGCGCGATTGAACGCGAAGAAGACGGGCCCCAATTCCAAAGCGGGCTCAAAGCCTTCGATCGTCGGCTTGACGTCGGCGGGCTTGGCCGGCTGTGAGCCGGTCTCGGACGCGTGCATGGCACGGCCGGGCTTCGAAGAGTCGGCGCCCGCCCACGCGGCGGCTCCGACCATCATGAGCGAAAAAGACGCAGCAAGGGCAACGGACAGCATGTTCCGCTTCATGTCTGCTCCTCCCTTTGTACTGCTTTCGGAACGAGCCTCAACACCCTCTGAGGAAGCATCGCCCATGCCACACCCTCGATGCTGGGGAGGAAGCCCTTTAGCGATGGGCACTTTCGAGGGAGCGCGGGCCCACACGAGGTCGCGTTGGGGGTCGATCGAGCGAGCAAAAACTGCCCGCCGTGTGTAATTCCGCTACCGACGATACATCGCCCCATCTGAGTAGCCGGGCAGGCGCCCGGGCTCCCAGACGTGCTTGCGGGCCACGGCCTCGTTGAGATTGGCGCCCCAGCCGGGCCGATTGGGGATCAGCAGGTCGCCGTCTTCGATCACGGGCGGATGATCGACCAGCTCGTCCTTCCACGGCACGTCGTCGATGTCGATTTCCATAATCCGGACGTTCGGCACGCAGGCGCAGAGATGTGCCGAGTGGAGGGTCGACAGGTGGCTGTAGTAGTTGTGGGGGGCGATGTTGAGCTCATAGCTCTCGGCGAGATCGGCGATCCGCTTGGACGGCGCGAAGCCGTTCCAGGGAATGTCGATCATGACGACGTCCATCGCGCGCGCTTCGAAATAGGGTCGATAGCCGCGGAGGCCGTACAGGTTCTCGCCCGAGCAGATCGGGATGGACGTCGAGTCCTTGACCTCGCGGAGCGCCCGTTCGTCGTACATGTCGAGCTCGACCCACATCATCCCGATCGGCTCGAGCGCCTGGCAGATCCGCCGGGCCGCTTCCGGCTTGAAGTTGAAATTGAGGTCGAGGGCCAGCCCGACGTGGGGCCCGACCGCGCGCCGAAAGGTGCCGAGGAGCGTCTCGATGTGACTGACCATCTCGGCGGTGACGTTCTGATCTGTCGTGCCCGGCCCTCCACCGAACCCCGCGAAATGAACCCGAGCCGCTTCTCCCGGGTAGACGATGTTCGTCTTCAGTGCGCGGAAGCCCCGGCGCACGACCTCTTCGCCGAGGCGGGCGATGTCGTCCATCGTGCGGATCGGCGCAACGCCGATCAGGCCGGCGTTCCTGGCCCGCGAGGTCCCGCAGTGCGACCAGTAGACGGATTGGCGCTCGCGCAGCGGCCCGCCGAACAGCTCGTATACCGGCACGTCCAGCGCCTTGGCCTTGATGTCCCAGAGCGCCAGCTCGACGCCCGCGATGGCTTTTGCCGCGATGCCGCCGGGGCTCTGGCGCGCCATTCGATACAGGTCCCAGTAGCGCATCTCAATCGGCCGGGGATCCTGGCCGACCAGGATCGGCTCGAAGTCGCGGACGGCTCCCACCACGCCATACGGGTTCCGCCCGTCGGAACACTCGCCGTATCCGGTGAGGCCCGTGTCGGTACGGACGGCGACGAACTGCCAGGGGCGCCAACCGGCGTCGACCACGAATGTCTCGATGCTGCTGATCTTCACGGGTCGATTCCCTGGGAGCGCGCTTAGTCGAAGACGACCACGCCACGGGCCACTTGGCCCGAGCGGAGCGCAGCAAAGCCTTCGTTGATCTCCTCGAGGCGGTAGGTCCGGCTCACGAGCCGGTCGATCTGGAGGCGTCCGTCGAGGTAGAGATCGACGAGCCACGGAAAATCGAGGTTGGGGCGCACGGAGCCGTACATCGTTCCCTTGATGCTCTTTTCCTGGAGCGCCATCAGATACGGCGTGATCGGGGCCCGCACGCTCATCGCCGCCATCCCGACGATGACCGCAGTGCCCCCGGGCCGGATGGCGTCGAGGATCTGCAGTGTCGTGGCCTCGCCCCCGATGGCGTCGAAGGCGTAATCGACACCGCGGCCGGCCGTCAGGCTCCGCGCGTACTCGACGACCTGGGCCGTCGAGGCGTTGACGGTGTGGGTGGCGCCAAAATCCTTCGCGTAGGCGAGCTTCCCGTCGAGGAGGTCGCAGGCGATGATCATGCCGGCGCCCGCCAGGCGCGCACCCTGCACCACGTTGAGCCCCACGCCGCCGCAGCCGATGACGAGCACCGATGCTCCCGCCTCGACACCCGCGCACCGGGTGACGGCGCCGACGCCGGTGGGCACGCAGCATCCGATCAGCGCGGCCTGCGGCCACGGCATCTCCTTGCGGATCGGCACGAGATGCTCGGCCGGGCACACCACCTGCTCGGCGAAGGTGCCGATGCGCGCCATCTGGTTGATCCCGTCGCCGTCCCGCCGGAGCCGATGGCTCCCGTCGAACATCACCCAGCGCGGCGTGTCGTTGTGACCGTCGCAAAGGATCGAGCGCCCGATCGAGCAGTACAGGCAGCGGCCGCAGTGCGGGCGGAACGAGAAGATGACGTGATCGCCCGGCTTGACGTTGGTGACGCCAGCGCCCACCGTGTCCACGATGCCTGCCGCCTCGTGGCCGAGAACCATCGGCAGCGGCAGAGTCCAGTCGCCGTTGATGATGTGCCAATCGCTGTGGCAGACGCCGGTCGCCTTCACGCGCACCCGCGCCTCACCGGCCTGCGGGCCCTGCTGTTCGACCTCGACCACCTCGAGAGGGGTATTCGCCTTGTAGAGAACCGCCGCCTTCATCGTCGTGCTCCTTCCGCTGGAGAGGGGATGGCCTGCCCGGAGACTGCCGTCACGCTACCTGTCTTCGGCGCTGCGGTCAATGCCGTCGGCTACACCGCGCTGGCGCCGCCGTCGACGTAGAGGATCTGGCCGGTGATGTAGTCGGGGCAGGTGGCGAAGAAGGTCACGGCTGCTGCGACATCTTCGGCAGCGCCCTGCCGGCGCATCGGGATGCGTGCCGCGAGCCGCCGGCTGGATTCTCGGGGGAATCCCTCCGGCAGCAGGACGAGGCCCGGGCCCACCGCATTGACCTGGATCCCCGGAGCCAGGGCGGCGGCCAAACCCTTGGTGAGCATGACCACGCCCGCCTTGGAAAGGCCGTAGGCGATATAGCCGGGCCACGCGCGCGTCGCGCCCACGTCGGCGATGTTGATGATGCGCCCGCCTCGCCGGCCCATGGCGCGCGCGGCGGCCTGGGAGCAGAAGAAGGCGCCTCGGAGGTTCACGGCGATGAGCCGGTCGAACTGCGCGGGCGTGGTGGTGGCGAGGGGAGTGCGGAAGAACATCGCGGCGTTGTTGACGAGGACGTCGATCCGCCCCAGCCGGCGGACCGCGGCGGCGATGAGGCCCCGGGCCTCGGCGGGCTGACCCAGATCCGCGCGGAGCGCCACCGCCCGGACGCCCAGCGACTGCAGCTCGCTCACGGTCCGACGTGCCGCGACCCCAGATCGGTGATACCCGACGGCGACGTCCGCGCCCTCGCGCGCCAGCGCGAGCGCGATGACGCGGCCCACTCGGACTGCGCCGCCGGTCACGAGCGCCACTTTTCCCCGCAGTTTCTTGACTTGTCCCGGACCGTATGGTCTCATCACTCCGCCATGCAGGGGAGGTTCAGCAACTGGTTCAAGGTCCGCTTCATCACCGGCTTCTTCGTCACCGTTCCCGCCATCGCCACCGCCTGGCTGCTGTACGTCTTCTGGGACGCCATCGACCGCTTCTTCTCCCCGGGATACGAGCGCATCTTCGGCGGCCGCATTCCGGGCCTGGGCTTCCTCACCGCGGTCGTCGTCATCCTGGTGATGGGCACCGTCGCGACCAATGTCGTGGGGCGCCGGATCCTGATCCGCATCGAGCGGATGCTCGAGCGGCTGCCGATCTTCCGCAGCATCTATCCTTCCGTCAAGCAGCTGCTCGAGTCGTTCTCGCCCGAGAAGCGCAATTCCTTCAAATCGGTCGTGCTGGCCGAGCACCCGCGCAAGGGCGAATACGTCTTCGGCTTCGTCACCTCGGAGGTCCTGGTCGAGGCGCCCGATGGCAAGCGCGAGATGGTCACGGTCTTCGTGCCTACCAACAACCTCTACCTGGGCGACGTGATCATCGTGCCGCGCGAGGAGACCATCTCGACCGGCCTCACCGTTGAGGAGGGCATCCGGATCATCCTCTCGGCCGGCACCGCCACGCCCGCCCGGCTGCCGCGCGAGCGGCGCTGATCATACGGAGTCGACCCAGCGGCCGATCCACTCGCGGATCGCTTCGCCGAGCGGATAGAGCTTGCCGAAAAAGAAGTGATCGGCGCCCTCGATGAGGCGGGTGGCGGGGGCCGCGAGCCGCTTGGCCAGCCTGTCGAGCTCGCCCGCCGGGCAATACTCGTCTCGCGTCCCCGCCACGAGGAGCACCTGTCCCTGGTAGCCGTCGAGGCAATCGAAGTCCGACATCCTGAGGGGCGGCGCGATCAGGGCAAGGGCGGCCGGCCGAGCCGATATGGCCGCCAGCCGGGCGGCAACCCATGCCCCGAAGGAATACCCGCCCAGCCCTATACGAGCGCCGCCCGACAGCCGGGCCGAAAGCAGAGCGAGGGCAGCCCTCACGTCTTCCATTTCTCCGCGACCCTGGTCATGGATGCCTCGAGAGCCTCCGACCCCTCGGAAGTTGAAGCGCAGGGTGGTCAGTCCCTCTTCCCGCGCCACCTCGACGGCGCGTACGACCACCGGATTGTCCATGTCTCCGCCATAGAGGGGGTGGGGGTGGCCCATGACCAGCCCACCACGAGCGTCGGCGGCGAGGCCGAGTCGTCCCTTGAGAGCGGGCCCGCCGGGCACTTCAATGGAGACCATTTCCTCCATAGATGGTCGACCATAGGCGCTAAAGGTGGAATATTCAAGGGCCGGGGGCCGTCAGAGCTTTCGAGGTATACTCCTGGCCATGCTAAGTCTCGGATGTCTTTGGAATCGTCGGCGTCTCGAGCGCCATGTGGACGGCGCTCTCAACGCACGGGAAGCCCGCTCGGTCGAGGCCCATCTTGTTGGCTGTGGCGGTTGCCGGGCCGAGCGGCATCGCCTGGAGCGGCTGCATGCCCTCCTGCAGGATAGCCTCCCGACTCCCGCCGATCTCGAGTGGTCCCGATTCTGGTCCGGCGTCCGGACTCGCATTCTCAGGGAACATCCCGAGCCTATCGGGGAGCCGTGGTGGCTGCCGATCTGGAAGCCGTTCTGGGGGCATCCGAGGCTCGCACTGGGTGGCGTCATGGCGGCTGTCTTCGCCCTCACGCTCTCGTTCTGGCCCGGCGGCGAGGTGGTCGTGCCAGGCGCGGCCTGGGCTGGTCCCGTGGTTGTCCAGGACGTGTCGAGCTCGGATCCGCATCGCGGCGTGATGGTCTATTCGAACCCGGACCACGACGTGACGGTGATCTGGGTGTTCAATCCCGACGACTCCACCAACGAATCGTAGTCCGGCGCCCGCCGGCCTCTCACTGGCCCCGCTACTGCTTCAGTGCCGCGAGTCTCTCTTTTGCGAGCGGCGCCTCTTCAGCCTGGGGGAAATGATCGAGGAGATACTGAAGCCGCGACTGCGCCAGCGCAGTCTGCTTGAGCTCCAGTAGCGCGATCGCTTCCTTGTAGAGCGCGGTCGGGACTTTGCTCCCGCGGGGATAGTTCACGATCACCTTCCGATACTCCTGCACCGACTGCTCGAGCGCTTCCTTGGCCTTGTCCGCCTGGCCTGCCGTTGCGCCGGCGCGCGCCATGCTGAAGTACGCCTCGCCGATCCAGTACTGGGCAGCGTCGGCGAGCGGCGAATCGGGGAACCGCCTGAGAAATTCGCGGAAGCCGGAGATGGCCAGCGGGTAGAGCCCCTTGCTGAAATCCTGGTAGGCCGCCTGAAAACTCTCCTGAGCGCTAGGTCCGCCGGTGACCGGCTGAGCAGGTGAGGGCGTGGGGGCCTGAGAGGAGCCCCCTCCGCGAGGCGAGCCGCCACCCGGAGACTGTCGACTCAGGCTGTCGAGTCGCTGTGAGATCTCGTCGAGGCGGGCCGACACGCGTGCGACCTCGGCCGCGAGCGCGTCGAGGCGCGCGGCGAGATCGGTGATGTGCTTGGCGGTCTCGCCCGCCTGCTCGCGCGTGCGTCGCTCGAGCTGGCCCAGCACCGTCTCGGTGTCGCTACGCCCGCGATGAACGGCCAGCGTCAGCGCGTTCAAATCCTGCCTGAGCTGCGCGACGTCCTGTTGCATGGCCTGCTCGGAGACGTCGGCGCAGCCGCCGGCCACGACGACGGCCGCAACGAGGAGGGGAAAAACCACGAAGGGGAGCCGAGAGCTCCCCTTCGTGGCGTGCCACATCACGAGCTCCGCTCGCGCCAGGCTAACGCGCTTTGACCAGGAAGTGCGCGTGGCGGTTCTTCGCCCAGCACGCTTCGTTGTGCTCGTTGCAGATCGGGCGCTCCTCGCCATACGAGATGATGGTAATGCGATTCGCCTGGACACCTTGCCCCACGAGGTAGTTCATGGTCGACTTCGCGCGCCGCTCGCCCAGGGCAAGGTTGTACTCGTTGGTACCGCGCTCGTCGCAGTGCCCCTCGATGAGCACCAGATTGTTCGGGTTGGCCTTGAGCCAGGCGGCGTTGGCGTCGAGAATCTTTGCGTCGCCGGCCCGGATGTCGTACTTGTCGAAGTCGAAATAGATGTCCTTGAGATTGTCGGTGGCCATGAACTCACCGGGCCGCGGCGGAGTCGTCGCCACCGGTGGCGGCGTAACGGCGGCGGCGCCTCCCGAGGGCGCCGCTGCACCGCCGGCCGGGGCCGGCGCGCCAGGTGCCGGCGCCGAAGCTCCGCTCGTGGCGGGTCGCTTGGGGCATCCCACGAGGAACAGGGTGAGGATCAGCACGGGAATCACGAGCAACGCGCTGCCCCGTCGATGCACCATGGGTCGAATCCTCCTTATGAACATGCAGTTCGTATGAACATACCTGTGAAGAGTTTCACGCTTCTCGCCCCAATCCTATCACGGAAGACGCGGTGACCACGAGGCACTTGTCGCTTCGCCGGGGCCCCGCGTGGCCGGCTGCTGCTCGGACCCGTCGGCCAGCATGGTGAAGAGCTGGAAGCCGCCGAGGCGGCACGACTGAAAGACCAGGTGCCGCCCGTTGGGCGCCCAGGAGGCGCTTTCATTGCCGGCGGGTCCGGCCGTCAGGCGCCGGAGGTTGGATCCGTCCGGACTCACCGCCCAGATGTCGTGGTTGCCCTGTCGGGAGGTGAAGGCGATGGTGTCGCCCTTGGGCGACCAGCGCGGCTGCGTGTTGAAGCCGGTATCGGTGAGGCGTCGGGCGTTCGAGCCGTCGGCGTCCATCACATGGATCTGTGGCACGCCCCCGCGCTCCGAGGTGAAGGCAAGGCGAGTGCCGTCGGGCGACCACGAGGGCTCCGTGTCGATCCCTGGGTTGGTCGTCAGCCGCCGCAGCGCGGCTGTCGCCACTGTCAGGACGTAGATCTCTGGATTGCCGTCCCGATTCGAGCTGAAGGCTACCAGCCGGCCATCCGGGCTCCAGGCGGGGGCGGTATTGAGCGTGCCGAAGCCGGCCAGGAGCTGAACCGGCCGGTTCTCGAATGGGAACACGCGATACAGATAAGGATATCCCCGCATGAACGAGGTGAACGCGAGCGATCGCACGTCCGGGCTCCACGACGGCGACAGGTTGATGGACCCGTTGGTCGTCAACCGCGCCACGTTCGCGCCGTCGTAATCCATCGCGTAGAGCTCCTTGCTTCCGGAGCCCGAGCCGACGTAGGCGATCCTCGTGTCAGCGACGCCCTGCTCGCCGCTGAACTGGAACACGACCTCGTCGGCGATCTTGTGGGCAAGGCGACGCGCCTGGGTCACCGGCATCTCGAACTTTTTGACCGCGATGAGGCGCTGGTCCGGCGACGTGAGGTCGTAGAGGCGCATCTCCGCTTCGACCCGGTCGCCCCGCAACCGCAGCAGCCCGTGCAGCCCGGCGTGGGCGCCGGCGGCGGCGAAGTTGGCCCAGAGCTCCTTGAGCGCGGCGGGATTGTCGGCCGCCGGCGCCGGGATGTCCGACACGACGCTAAAGAGCGCCGAGAACGTCAAGTCCTTTCCCGCCACCTGGGGCGCGCGCTTGCTGAGGCCCTGCGAGTCAGCCCCCGATACGATCGTGAAGTCGGGGATGGCGATATTGAGCTTCTTCGCGCCGCTCGCCATGACGTTGAGTAGCACGTCGGCGCCGGACTGCTGTGAGCGCGCCGCCGGCGGAGTGAGCAGGGCGCCGACGATGGCGGCTGCCGCCACGAGGGCGACCAGGATGGCGAGCGGGCGGCCCAGATGCCGTATCATCCGGCGCCCCGCAGCTCGAAGCGGAACTTCACGCGCAGCGATGGCTTGGACCAATCGTCGGGCAGCGGTGGGAAGGGGCTGGCTTCCAGCACCGCGCGCAGCGCCGCCTGGTCGTAGAGGGCGTTCCCGGAGCTCTTGTCGATCTTGGGCATTTGGATGGATCCGTCCCGCTGGATCTCGACCCAGACAATGGGCTTCTGGTCGGGCTCCTTCACCTGGTTCTGCTTTTGCCATTGGATCGACACCTTCTGGAGCACTTGTCTAAGATACCAGGCGTACGGGAAGTCCGAGACGTCGAGCGTGAGCGCTCCGGCGCCGCTGGACGAGCCGCTCGGCAGGCCGAGCGAAGCTGGCGGCGCGGGACGGCTCTCGCCCGTCTTCTCTCCGCGAACGCTCGGGCGGCCGCCGCCGAGCGGCGGCAGCTCTTTCTCGCCGGGGCGGATGGCCGTCGCGCGCGACGGCAGGCTCGGGGTCGGCAGCGACGGCTCGGGGAGCTGCGGGGCCTCGCGGGGCGCTTCCCGCGGAGCGGTCTCCTTGGGCCGGGGAGCCGGCTCCGGCGCACGTTGGGCGAGAGGCACCGTGGGCCGCGTCGGCAGCGGGGCGGCGGGCGCGTTCGGATTGCCGACGGCCGCGACGGCCGGCACCAGGTTCACGACATAGGTCTTTGATGTGTTCCAGCCGCCCCAGAGGACCGCGCCCAGGAAGCCGGCGACGAAGAGCGCGTGCCCCATGGCGGACACTCCGAGCGCCGCCAGCGGCACTTCTCGCTTGTGGAGTGCGGGGCCCAGGCGCCGGAGCGCCGGATCGAGCCGGGAGCCCATCGACAATCCCCCGGCGACGCTCGCCGACATCATCGTCCCTTCGTCGGCTCCGTCACCATTCCGAGCTTTTCGATCCCCGAGCGCCGGACGCGGTCCATCGTCTCGACCACGAACCCATACTGCAGGGCCTGGTCAGCCCGGAGATAGAGCGTCTTGTCTTGCCGGTTCTTGAACTGATCGCGGAGGTACTGCTCGAGAGAGGACATTTGCACCGGCTTGTCGTTGAGGAAGATGGCCTGGTCCTTGGTCAGCGTCAGCACCAGCCGCTCCTCGACCGTCGTCGGCTTGCCCTGCGTCTTCGGGAGATTGACGTCGATCCCGCGGTACATCAGCGGCGCGGTGAGCATGAAGATGAGCAGCAATACCAGCGTGACGTCCACCAGCGGGATGATGTTGATCTCCGCCATCGTGGCGGCGACCTTGTAACCGCTGTCGCCACCGGTTTCGGCGGTGTCGACCTTAATGGCCATCCTTGCCTACCCGCGCCATCTTCGGCGCCTGGGCCGGGCGTGCCAGCGCGTTCAGGAGATCGAGCGTGAAGCCTTCCATCTCCATGGCCCAGCGCTTGACCCGGTTCACGAAGAAGTTGTAGCCCATCACGGCCGGGATCGCGGCCCCGAGGCCCGCGGCCGTGGCGATCAGCGCCTCGGAGATTCCGGGCGCGACGACGGCGAGGTTGGCGGAGCCCTGCGAGCCGATGCTCTGGAACGACGTCATGATGCCCCACACGGTGCCGAACAGGCCGATGAAGGGCGCCGAGCTGGCCGTGGTCGCCAGAAAGGGTAGGTAGCGCTCCATCCGCGCGATCTCGGTGGCTGAGGCGCGCCGGAGCGCTCTCGAAGCTCCGTCCAATCGCTCCTGCGGCAGCCCCTCGTCGGGATCCTCGAGCACGTGGTCCACACTCTCCGCGCTGCCGTAGGCGTTCACCAGTTCCTGCCCAGCCGCGACATACAGCTGCCCCAGCGGGCTGTCACGGTGCTTTCGCGCGGCGCCGAAGACGACCGAGAAGCGGCGCGCCTCGCGGAATACCTGGCGGAAGCGGATGGACTCCCGGCGGATCTTCCGGAACTCCCACCACTTCTCGACGATGAGCGCCCAACAGACGATGGAAAAGCAGGCGAGCACGGCGAGGACGAATTTCGCGACGGGTCCGGCGCTGAGAACGAGCTCTGCAGCGCCGCCATTCAGACTCCCGGTTGCTGGCACTCGGCCCTCCTTCGTGCGGTTGAAAGTCGAAGAGACGCTCTCTTGGATGATACCGGAGGGTCGCGGGCCGGTCAACAAATTAGGGTCGATTCCCCTCGAAAAATCGCGGTTTTATTTGACAGCGCGACCCGCCCGCCGTATAAGGGAAGCCGTGCCCAAGACGGGGTCCTTTGGGCCCGCATCCCGGGCCTGCCGCTGATGTTTCATTCCCCCGGCGCCATCGCCTTCCAGATCGGCCCGCTGACGTTGCGCTGGTACGGCATCCTGATGGCCACGGCCATGGGCCTCGGGCTTTGGCTCGCGCATCGCGACGCGCGCCGCCGCGGCATCGATCCGGAGAACCTGCTCAAGGCGGCAGAGCTCGCACTGCTCGGCGGGCTCGTCGGCGCGCGGCTCTACTACGTCGCCTTCAACCTCGATTACTACACGCAGTTCCCCGGCAAGATCCTCGCCGTGTGGGAAGGCGGTCTCGCCATCCACGGCGGTGTGCTGGGCGGCATTCTGGTGGGCGGGGCCTATGCTTGGCGCCGGCGGTTGCCGTTACTGACCTATCTCGACATCGCCGCGCCGAGCCTGGCTCTGGGCCAGGCTATCGGACGCTGGGGCAATTTCTTCAACGAGGAAGCCTTCGGCACGCCCACCGACCTGCCCTGGAAGCTATTCATCTCGCCTCCGCACCGCCCGCTCGAGTACGCGCAGTTCGAGTACTTCCATCCGACCTTCCTGTACGAGTCGCTCTGGGACGCGATCGTCTTCGCGCTGCTCGTCTGGATCTTCCGCGACCGCCTCGCGCGGGCGCCCGGGGCGCTCTTCCTCACCTACCTGGGTCTCTATTCGCTCGGCCGCTTCTTCACCGAAGGCCTCAGGACAGATGCGCTTATGCTGGGATCGTCGATTCGGGTGGCCCAGCTCGTGAGCATCCTCGGCGTGGTCCTGGCGGTAGTCGTGGTCCCACTCCTGCTCAAGCGCAGTCGTCCGGCCTGACGTCCGGTTTTCCCCCGCTCCATAGAGCCCGTTTTGGTCACCCGGGTTACCCGGCTTGGTCAAAAGGTCATGGCTGGCCATTCCCGATCTCGTCCCCAAGTGATGGACTTTCTGATGCTTTTGGATCAGAACCCGCGTGGCATCCGGCTTGCTGAGCAGGGGATAGGGAGCGGTGTATCCAGGGTAGCACTTCTCTAAGTCGGTTCCTGCCGCCGGCGCGAGGCGCCGGCAGGGGTGGAGGTTAGCGATGTCAGCGCTTCGAGACGTGGCGCGAGATGAAGGCGGGTTCTTCTCCTTCTTGCGGCGAGAGCAGCCGAAGCGGGCGCTCAAGGACTCCGAGCTGTCCGCATGGGTATGCCGCGTCCTGGTACGGGCCATGGCGGCCAAGGCGCCGGTGAGCGTGCGCTACCGCCCAGCCACCGCCCAGACGGCGGAAGCCTTCTCCCTGATCCCCACCGAGCTCTTCGGGCGGGGCAGTGAGATCTATGTCGAAGGCATGGTGTCTCCCGCGTTCGAGGTCAAGGAGCTCCGAGTGGACCGGATCTTCGACGCGCGGATCGACCGGCCGTCCCCGCAGGAGAAAGGCGGTGTGCGGGGAGCGCTGCACGAGCTCCGGCCGCGGCGGGAGGGGGCGCATGACCCAGGCCAGTACCGGGCGAGCCAGGGAATGTACGAGCAGTACTCCGAGACGACCCCGGCCGGCAGCGGGCACCGGGCGCTGTCGATCGGCATCTCCCTGCTGATCGTGCTGGGCGGAGTCTTCGGCGGCTTCGAATTCGTCCGCCGCTATATCGGGTTCTAGGGCCTGCAAGTCCGGCGCCGGCCATCCGGCGCCCGCCGCCTTGAACGGCTGAGGTCCAGCCGGTAGCATCGGGGTGTGCGGTTCGTCTTCCTGGGCACGTCCGGCGCGGTTCCCTCGCTCGAGCGCGACACCACCTCCCTCGTCTTCGTCGGAGCGGACGAATCCGTCCTCGTGGATTGTGGCGGCAGCCCCATTCAGAAGCTTCTCCATGCGAAGGTAGATCCAATGAGCGTGGGGCGCGTCATCATCACCCACACCCATCCCGACCATGCCTACGGGCTGCCCTCTCTCGTCCAGAATCTGTTCCTCATGGGCCGGACTTCACCGCTCCGCATCTCCTGCCGCGAAGAGCACGCCGACCTCCTGCGCGCGCTTCTGGGTCTCTTCGACCTGCGGGAGCGGCCCGGCATGTTCCCGATCGCTTTCGACGCGGTGCTGGCGCGCGAGCGCGTCCCCGTGGCGTCCACTCCGTCCTTCGCCGTGACCGCCTCGCCCAACGCGCATGGGCGGATGCCGAATCTGGCGCTGCGCTTCGACGTGCGAGAGAGCGGGCGGGCGGTCGTCTATTCCTCGGATACCGAGCCCTGCGAGGCGGTGGCGACGCTGGCGCAGGGCGCCGACACGCTCATTCACGAGGCCACCTTCGCCGAGCGCGGCCGCGGCCGGTTCGGCGCGCATTCGACGGCCGGCGAGGCGGGCGCGATTGCGGCCCGCGCGGGCGTGCGGCGCCTCATCCTCACCCATATCGACCCCGAGTACCACGGCGAGGTCGACGCCATGGCCGCCGAGGCGCGTGCGCATTTCGGCGGCCTCGTCGAGATCTCGCGAGAGTTCGTCCCCTATCCGCTGTGAAACCGTCCCGCGCTCCGCTCGCTGCCCTCAGCGTCGCTCAGGCCCGAGCGCTCCAGGAGCGCTTCCGGGCGCGCCTGAGGCTGAGCGGCGGACCACGCCGGCTGCGCGTGGTGGCGGGGGCCGATCTCGCCTATGAGGCCGATGGCTCGCGCGCCTGGGCGGCCGTGGTTCTGGTCTCGGTTCCCGACGGCGCGGTGCTCGAAACGGCCACGGCCGCAGGCCGTCCACGCTTCCCTTACGTGCCCGGCTATCTCTCCTTCCGCGAAGGGCCGCTGATCCTCCAGGCCTTCCGCAGGCTCAGGCGCCGGCCGGACATCGTCGTCTTCGACGGGCAGGGCATCGCGCATCCGCGCGGCTTCGGCTTGGCCTCTCACCTCGGGGTGCTGCTGGGGCTGCCGAGCGTGGGCTGCGCCAAGTCACGGCTGATCGGCGAGCACGCCGACCCCGGACCGCGACGCGGCGACTGGACGCCGCTGCGGATCGACGGAAAGATCAGAGGAGCGGTAGTTCGCACTCGTGAGGGTGTCAAGCCGGTCTACGTCTCGCAGGGGCACCAGATCGGCCTCGATCAGGCCATTCGCTCGGTGCTCGCGGTGACCCGCTTCCGGGTGCCAGAGCCGATTCGTCTCGCCGAGCAGGTGGTCAATGCCCTGAAGCGAGACGCCCGGCGGCCTGCCCTCAGGGGACGCGGGCGCTCAGTTCCACCTCGCGGCCGTCGCGCAGCACCGTGACGGGCACCACGTCGCCCGCGCGTCGGCGGCCCAGCTCTTCCTGGATCTTCAGATAGCTCGACTCGTCCTGGATCTGGATTCCGGCGACCTTCAGAATGATGTCGCCGCCCACCATGAATGGCTTGCCGTCGATGGTCGCCGGGATCGTGCTCGCGCGAAGACCGGCATGCTCGGCCGGGGAGTTCTTCGCCACGCGCTGGACCAGTAACCCGACCGGCTGAGGCAGGTTGAAGATCCGCGCCATGTGGTTCGCCAGGACGTAGCCGTGTAGCCCGGTCCAGAACGAGCGCTGCTCCAGGAGGAGGCGGCGCGCCAGATTCGACGTGACGACGAAGCCAAGGCCTTCGAAGCCACCCGACTTCGAGATGATGTGGCTCACGATTCCGATGACCTCGCCCTGCATGCTGAACATGGGGCCGCCCGAGTTGCCCTGGTTGATGGCGGCGTCCGTCTGGAGGAATTCGGCGCGCGACATCGCGCTGTAGACCGTGTTGGGCTTGTGTCGGGCGCTGATGTACCCGACGGTGAGCGTGTGACCGATGCCGTAGGGCGCCCCAACGATGAAGATCTGCTCGCCGACCTGCACACGGCTGGAGTCGCCGATTCGCGCCACCACCGGCCGCGCCGGCGCGCGCTCGAGCTGGAGCAGCGACACGTCGGCTTCGGGCTCCGAGGCGACCACCCGCGCCGCGATGGTCTCACCGCTCAAGAACTCGACGGTGATCTCATCGGCCGTGTGCACGACGTGCGCGGCCGTGAATATCTTGCCGTCCGCCGAGATGAGCACACCCGAGCCCACGCCAGACTCGCTGGCGGCCTGGCCCTCGGCCGTGACGGCGCGCTCCCGTGTCCTGATCACCACGACCGAGGAATTGACGCGCTGGAAAACCTGGCTCACCGGCTGGGCCTCGCCCACGCTCCACGGGATTGCCAGCAGGGCCCCGGAGAGCAGCGCGATCAGGTTTGGCCTCACGGCGCCTTCCCTCCCAGTCGCTCCTCGACGAGCCGGCGCAGGGAGGCCTCGTCGAAGGCGCGGGCCTCGCGGCTCGGCGGCTCCGCTTCGGTCTTGAGCCCGGTCTCGCTCAGGATCACGCAGATGGTGGCATCGGGGTCCACCTCTTTGTGGGCCAGCAGGCGGCCGAGCACGGCCAGCGTCGCCACGCCGGTGGGCCCGGCCCAGATTCCCTCGGTCTGCGCCAAGATCTTCTGCGCGTTGAGGATCTCCTCGTCCTCGGCCTGTCCCGCCACTCCGCCGGTTTCGCTCAGGATCCGCAGCACCCATTCCCCTTTGCGCCCGGGATTGCCCGCCGCCAGCCCTTCGGCCACCGTGTAGCCGATCTTGATCGGCTCGAGCGGGCGCTTGTCGCGCCACGCGCGCGCGATGGCATTGGCGCGCGCCGCCTGGGCGGCGACCATCAGGGGCCGGCGCGGGATCCATCCCAAGCGCTCCATTTCGGCGAACCCGCGATGAGCGGCGATAAACGTTTCGCCGACCGCGACGGGCGCCACGAGGACGTCGGGGGCGCGCCAGTCGAGCTGCTCGGCGATCTCGTAGGCGATGGTCTTCTTGCCCTCGTGCTTGTAGGCGTTGCGCGAGGCGCCGCAGTCGAAGAAGCGTCGCTCCTCGGCGAGGCGGTCCCAGAGGGTGATGAGGTCGTCGTAGACACCCTGGTAGATCACCAGATCGCTCGCGGTGGCCGCCATGTGGAGCAGCTTGGGCGCCGAGGCCCGCTCGTAGGCGAAGATGAGCGAGCGCAATCCCGCGCGGGCGGAGTAGGCCGCGATCGAGGAGCCGGCATTGCCGGAGCTCACGACGGAGGTGGTCGTGAAGCCGAACTGGAGCGCCGCCGCCACCGCCGTCGTGGAGGAGCGGTCCTTCACCGTTCCCGTCGGCAGCGAGCCCTCGAACTTCGCCAGCAGCCGGCGCACACCCAGTCTCTTTGCGAGCGCGGGGCACTCGAGCAAGGGGCTCTGCCCCTCGCCGAGCGAGACACGGTGGCGCGGGTCGGCGATCGGCAGCACGGGAGCGTAGCGCCAAAGCCCCGGTCCCTCGAACACCGCCGGCCCCGCCTTCGCCAGCGCGTCCCAGTCGTACTGCAGCTCGAGGAGGCCCGCGCATGTGTCGCACTCGAGGTGATAGCCGAGCGGGCGCGTCGCCCCGCAGTCGATACAGCGCAGGCCGGTGGCGAAGCTCGGGCGTTCCGACATTTAATGCCGGCCGAAGCGCTTCTGGACCACGTCGAGCATCTCCTCGATGCGGTGGCGCAGCGTGTGCTCGCGCAGCGCGCGCTTGAGGGCGCGCTGTCCGATGTCGCGCGCCTCGTCCGGATGGGCGAGGTAGTAGTCGAGCTGGCGGCCGAGCTCGGCCAGGTCCCGGTACGCGACAACCTCTTCCCGCGGGGTGAAGAGCGGCGCCAGCTCCTCCTTGAGATCCACCACCTGGCAGGCGCCGCTCGCGGCCAGCTCGAAGGTGCGGGTGTTCACGCCCACGATGTCGTTCATGGGGTGATGCTGATTGAGCGAGAGCGTGGAGCCCGAGTAGACGGCCAGCTTGGCGCGGCCCCACACGGGGCCGCCCGCCACCATCGCGCGCACGGTGGGAGAGTCGGAGCGATCCCACCCGGCGCCCCAGAGCCGGAGGGGGTAACCGGACAGCTCGGACACGAATCGTTCCCGGTAGGGATAGCAGGAGCCGACAAAGCTGACCGCCGACGCGAACCGCCCGCGCTCGACAGCGGTGAGCTCCACCGGGTGGTGCATCTCGGGCACGCAGTACATGGGCAGATAGTGAAGGTTTCTCAACCCCGCCTGCTCGAGTTGCCGCAGGGCATAGCGCTCCTTGGTAAAGAACAGGTCGTAGGCCTCGATGCACTCGAATGGGATCATCCAGAGCGGATTGTCCGGGAAGAAGTTGACGAAGCGCGTGTCGGTCCGCGCCTTCACCCGACGGATGAGGCCCGGTGTCACCGGGCCGCCCTTGATCACCAGCACGAGATCGGGCCGCCACTCCACGCAGACCCGCTCGAGCCGGCGGAGCAGCCAGAGCTGGTAGGCGGCCTTGGTTCCGCGGTTCTTGTAGAGCGGGTTGTCGCGGCGGTAGGCGAAGGTCTTGACCTCCTGGCCCATGGCGCGGAGCTCGTCCCGGAAGTCCACGCCCATGTGCTCCGGGCGCTCGAAGGGCAGCACGATCAGCCAGCGCATTGGGGAAAGGTTAGCACACCGCCGCAATGGCTCCAGCCGGCCGTTTCACTGTTCTTGGCTGCGATGATAAAATGGCCAAGACTTCCTTGACTATCAAGGTGTTCTACCGTACGAGACTGGCAGGACCGCCGCGCCTCAGCCCCCCTTGTCAAAGGCGCTGGCAGGGAAACGTCGCAGGGCTTCTCGTGGCCATGATGCTGTCCAATGGTGGCCTTCTGCTCGTCGCGGCGTCGGCATACGCGCAGCACGATGGCACCAAGCCGGCCGCAGGCGATACGCCGCCGGTCAAGCCTCGGGGAGACCGGCAGATGTGGCCGGCCGACCAAAAAGCCGAGGAAGCGATCAAGCACGCCAAAACCCAGAAGGCCAAGGCCGAGAAGATCCTCAATGACTCGTGCCCCACGAACAAGGATGAGTGGGCGAAGTGGTCCGAGGACACCCTCGAGGTGGCGGCTGGTGTCATCGCCATCCGAGACGTGAAACGGCCCCTGCGCAAGACCGGTCCCTCCCGGGAGAGGCTCACGGAATTCGACCAGGCGCTCGGCGACAAGGCCGCCCAGGAGAAGATGAATGCCGACCTGTTCGAGAAGGCCAAGAAGTGCGCCGAAACAGCCGGCGCCGAGGTTGACGGGCCCGGCATATACCAGCAGATCCTGAAGCGCGCCGAGGAGAAGAAGAAGGAGGCGTTCGGCCTCTTCGGCCTGGGGCCCATGATCGTTCACGGCTGCTGCGAGGGCGAGGCGACCAAGGAAGAGTCGCGACCCGAAGGGGAGATGGCACTCGCCGCCCTCTACGTCGGCGTCAACGTAACGGCCGCGGGGGCCGCCGACGCGCCGGAAGAGTTCTACTTCCTCAAGATCGGCGGCCGGGCCGCGCCGCTCACACGCGTCGCCGTCAACGGGGCTCCGGTCCTGCGCGGGATTCTCCAGTCCGTCTCGCTCCCGGTGCCGGTCACCCGCCAGCTCAAGGCCGGCTCGAACACGCTCGAGGTCGAATACATCAGCGATGCGCAGCAGGGTCTCACCGTTGTGGTCGAGCGCCGCCGCCGGGGCAGCCCGCAGCGCGAGGACGTGGCGCGTCTGACGAGCGCACCGGGCGAGACGCAGGGCAAGTCGGCCGTGCGAACGGCGCGCTTCACGCTGGCGCAGGCGCCGCCGGTACGGAAAGCGCTGACGCTGACGGAAGGCGACAGAGAGCAGATCCGCGGGCTGATCCGGGCTCACTACGACGCACTCGCGCGGAGGGATTCGGCGGCCGCGAGTCGCGTGTTCGAGACCGCGGTCAACAATGCCCGGGAGGTGTATCCCGAGGGCGTCGAGTTCCACGATCGGGTCATGGGCGATGCCTCACGGCGGATTCTGGCCAGCCCCAAGTTCAAGATGCGCCCGCTCCGGCTGGAGAAGCTCGAGTTCCGGGTGAACGGCGATGTCGTGACGGTGGAGCGTTCGGACGGCCAGCCGATCTTCGAGAGCGAGGAGATCGAAGAGGACAAGTCGAAGACCAAGCTCGAGC